>CACZOP010000156.1 GCA_902782845.1 Oscillospiraceae bacterium
GTGTTGTAGGTCCCGGCGGTGGTGTTGCCGCCCTCCCCGGTCCAGTTGGTGTGGAAGAACTGTCCCCGCGGGCAGTCCGTGCGCTCGTAGGTGTGGGCGCCGAAGTAGTCCCGCTGGGCCTGGAGCAGGTTGGCGGGCAGGCGGGGGCAGCGGTAGCCGTCGTAGTAGCTCAGCGCCGAGGCGAAGGCCGGCACGGGCACGCCGTTGAGCATGGCCGCCGCGCACACCCTGCGCCAGCCGTCCTGGGCGTGGGACAGCGCGTCCCTGAAGAAGTCGTCCAGCATCAGGTTCACCAGGCCGGGGTCCTTGTCGAAGGCGGCCTTGATGCGGCCCAGGAACGCCGAGCGGATGATGCAGCCGCCGCGCCACATCAGCGCGATGCCGCCGTAGTTCAGGTTCCAGCCGTAATGCCCGGCCGCGGTGCGCATCAGCGTATAGCCCTGCGCGTAGGAGATGATCTTGGAGGCAAACAGCGCCTGCCGGATGGCTTCCACCATTTCGGCTTTGTCGCCTTCAAAGGCGGGGATCTTTCTGTTGAAGACCTGCGCGGCGTTCACGCGCTCTTCCTTCATGGCGGAGAGACATCTGGCGAAAACCGCCTCGCCGATCAGGGTCAGCGGCACCCCTTCGTCCAGCGCCGCGATGCCGGTCCACTTTCCGGTGCCCTTCTGCCCGGCGGTGTCGAGGATCTTTTCCGCCAGCGGCGCGCCGTCTTCGTCCTTGTATGCCAGAATGTCGCGGGTGATCTCGATCAGGTAGCTGTCGAGTTCGGTCTCGTTCCACTGTTTGAACGTCTCGTGCATTTCATCGTAGCTCATTCCCAGCAGGTCGCGCATCAGCTGATAGGCTTCGCAGATCAGCTGCATATCGCCGTATTCAATGCCGTTGTGAACCATCTTCACAAAGTGCCCGGCGCCGTTTTCACCCACCCAGTCGCAGCAGGGCTCGCCGCCCTCCACCTTTGCGCAGATCGCCTGCAGAATGGGCTTTACGCAGGGCCACGCGGCGGGGGAGCCGCCGGGCATCATGCTGGGGCCGTTCAGCGCGCCCTCTTCGCCGCCCGAAACGCCGGTGCCGATATACAGCTTGCCCTTGGATTCCACGTATTCGGTTCTGCGCATGGTGTCGGGAAAATGGGAGTTGCCGCCGTCGATGATGACGTCGCCGTCCTCAAGCAGGGGCAGCAGCTGGTCGATCAGCGCGTCCACCGAGGGGCCTGCTTTGATCATCATAAAGACCTTGCGCGGTTTTTCGAGGTTCGCCACCAGCTCTTCGAGGCTGTGGCAGCCGATGATGTTTTTGCCGGCGGCGCGGCCGTTCACAAAATGATCCACCTTGGAGGTGGTGCGGTTGAAGACCGCCACGGTGAAGCCCTTGGACTCCATATTCATTACGAGGTTTTCGCCCATCACGGCGAGACCGATCAATCCGATGTCAGCTTTTTTCATTGTTTTTTCTCCTTTCAGCGCTGTACGCGGGCGTTGCCCTTGTAAATGTCCCAAACCTGCTTTTCGTCCGCGGGTTCGGCGTAGTCGTTGAGGCTGCTGGCCGCCAGCACGCCGGTGGCCCAGCCGAACTGCAGCCATTGGTCGGGCGTCCATTCTTTCAGGACGCCGTAGAGCAGGCCGCCGGAGAAGCCGTCGCCGCCGCCGATGCGGTCCATGACCTGAATGGGACGGGGTTCCTCAATATACCAGTTTCCGTCCGCCCACAGGATCGCGCCCCAGAGATGTTCATTTGCAGAAACCACCTGCCGCAGGGTCGTGGCATAGGCTCTGGCCTGGGGATACTTTTCCCGCACCTGGTCGATCATGGCCTGGAAGCGTTCGATTTTTGAGGCAAGCTCTTTGCCGCCGGCTTCGGGGCCCCGGAAGCCCAGACAGAGCTGGAAGTCCTCCTCGTTGCCGATCAGGATGTCGGCGATGGAGGCGATCTCGTGGAAAGCGTTTCGCAGCTCGTCCTCGCGGCCTTTCCAGAAGGTGGCGCGGTAGTTGAGGTCGAAGCTCACAAGAGTGCCGTATCTTTTTGCGGCCTTCGCGATCTCAAGGCAGCATTTTGTGGTTTCCTCGCTCATGGCGGCGATCAGGCCCGAAAGGTGGAAGATGCCAACGCCTTCTTCGCCGAAAATGCGGTCGAGGTCGAAATCGTCGGCCGAAAGCGTTCTGCCGATCTCGCCGGCGCGGTCGTTCCATACCCTCGGCGCCCGCAGGCCGAAGCCGGAATCCGCGATATTGAACTGGTGACGGTAGCCCCAGGGGCCGCCCTGCGGCACGTCTTTTCCTTCAAAACGGATGTTGCGCGCCCGCAGCTGACGCTTGATGAAGTCCGCCATCGGCGAGCCCTCGACGAATTTCGTCATGGCAAGACATTCGTTGCCGAGACTGGACGCCACATTCAGGACGTTGGTCTCTGCGGAGGTCGCCTGCAGATAAAACAAATTGCTGTTCTGTACCGCCATGCGGTCCTGCGGTGTGATCCTGAGACCCATGCTGGTTACCGATGCGATTGCGTATTTTTTCATGTCCAACACTCCTTTGTCTACCGCCGTACGCGGGAAAAATTCCCGGGCGGCAGGGCTTGATATTAAATATCACTTTATCCTATCATATCGCCGCTCAAAAATCAAGAATTTTCGGAGCAGATTATAAAAACAGCATTTCGGGGCAGATTATCAAAAACTGCAATCATCAGGAAGAAAAACTTCTGAGTTTATATACACTTGTTTCAGAGTGTGAATATCTCAAGACGGAAAGCGAGGTTCCCGCCCATGATTGATGAAAACACACTGACCGCAGAAGCCGAAGCAATGCACTCGATTTCTCGTTTGATATGCCAAGAATGAGCAGAAACAACGATTTCAAAAAAAA
>CACZOP010000157.1 GCA_902782845.1 Oscillospiraceae bacterium
CCGGGGCCGATCCCCAGATATTCTTTGCACTGCCAATAGCGCAGATTATGCCGCCCGACCCGGTCGTTTCTGCAGAAGTTGGATATTTCGTAATGCCTGTAGCCGTGCGCGGTCAGATAGCGGCTCATGAAGAGATACATTTCCGCCGTTTCGTCTTCGTCCGGCAGGTGGAGCGTGTCTCTTTTTTTATAAAACACGGTGCCGGGCTCGATCTTCAAAAGATAGACGCTCAGGTGCGGCACGTTTTGTTCCAGCGCGAAATCCAGCGTCCGGCGCAGGCTTTCTTCGGTCTGCTCCGGGATCCCCGCCATGATGTCCAGCGAGAGATTCGTGATCCCCGCCGCTCTTGCCGCGGCGATGCACCGCGCGATCTCCGCTTTGCCGCTGCGCCTGCCGAGCTTCCGCCGTTCCGTTTCTATCACGGACTGCATGCCAAGCGACGCCCGGTTCACGCCCGCCTTTGCGATTGCCGCGAAATAAGCTTCGGGTTCGCTGAGCCCCGGGTTGCATTCCACCGTGATCTCCGCGTCCGGCAGAAGACGGCAGGTTGTCCGGACGGTATCGAGGATGGTTCCGAGCTGTTCCGGCGAAAGCAGCGACGGCGTGCCGCCGCCGAAATACACGGAGGCGATGGTGCGTTCCTTTGCGGCCGTTGCCACCGCTTCCCCCACAGCCCCCGCCGTGCGCCGCAGGGAAGTCAGCTCTTCGCAGACGGCGTTCCCGTAATCCGGGAGCAGCGCCGGGTCGCAGTGGGAATAAAAGTCGCAGTAGGGGCATTTCGACGCGCAGAAGGGAACATGGATGTATATGCCGAGCGTATTGTCAGTTCTGGTCATCCAATTTGAGTATCGCCATAAAGGCGTCCTGCGGGACCTCCACGGTGCCGAACTGGCGCATCCGCTTTTTGCCCTCTTTCTGCTTTTCCAGCAGCTTCTTCTTCCGGGAGATGTCGCCGCCGTAGCACTTGGCGAGCACGTCCTTGCGCATGGCTTTGATTGTCTCCCGCGCGATCACCTTGCCGCCGATGGCCACCTGCACCGGGATCTCGAACATCTGGCGCGGGATGTTTTCTTTCAGCTTTTCGGCGATCTTCCTGGCGCGGGGATATGCCTTCTCGCTGTGGATGATGAACGAAAGCGCGTCGATCAGGTCGCCGTTTAAGAGCACGTCCAGCTTCACAAGGCTGGATTTTTCATAGCCCTTCAGTTCATAGTCGAAGGAGGCGTAGCCCCGGGTGCGGGATTTTAAGGCGTCGAAAAAGTCGTAGATGATCTCGTTCAGGGGGAGGATATAGTGGATGTCCACCCGGTCGGCGGAGATGTAGTCCATGTTTTTGAACACGCCCCGGCGGTCCTGGCACAGATCCATGATGGTCCCCACGTATTCCGGCGGGGAATAGATGTGCGCGTCGGTCACCGGCTCCTCCACGTAGCTGATGTTGGCGGGGTCGGGGTAGTTGGTGGGATTGTCGATCTCCACCATGGTCCCGTCGGAAAGATAGATTTTATAGATAACGCTGGGCACGGTGGTCACAAGATCCAGATCGTATTCCCGTTCCAGCCGCTCCTGCACGATCTCCAGATGCAAGAGCCCCAAAAAGCCGCAGCGGAAGCCGAAGCCCAGCGCCCCGGAGGTCTCGGGCTCAAAGCTCATGGCGGCGTCGTTCAGCTGCAGCTTTTCCAGCGCTTCCCTGAGCGCCCCGTAGTCCGCGCCGTCGGCGGGGTAAATGCCGCAGAATACCATGGGGTTCACTTTTTTGTAGCCGGGCAGGGGTTCTTCAGCTTCGTTCTCGGTTTTGGTCACGGTGTCGCCCACCCGGGCGTCCACCACCGATTTGATGGAGGCGGTGATATAGCCCACCTCGCCCGCGCTCAGCTTTTCGCAGGGAGAAAGGGACAGGGCGTTCATGCGCCCCACCTCCACCACGGTGAATTCGGCGCCGGTGGCCATGAATTTCATGGTCTCGCCGGCTTTGAGCGTGCCGTCCATCACGCGGACGTAAACGATCACGCCCTTATAGTTGTCGTAAACGGAATCGAACACCAGCGCCTTGAGGGGCGCGTCGTCGTCCCCTTCGGGGCAGGGCACCAGCTCCACGATGCTCTCGAGCACTTCACCCACGTTTTCGCCGGTTTTTGCAGAGATGCGCGGGGCGTTCTCACAGTCGAGGCCGATGATCTCCTCCACGTCCGCCGCCACCCGGTCGGGGTCCGCCGCGGGCAGGTCGATCTTGTTGATCACGGGCACCAGCTCTAAATCGTGGTCCAGCGCCAGATAGGTGTTGCCCAGCGTCTGTGCTTCCACGCCCTGCGTCGCGTCCACGATCAGCACCGCGCCCTCGCAGGCCGCCAGCGACCGCGAGACCTCATAGTTGAAGTCCACGTGGCCGGGGGTGTCGATGAGGTTCAGCTCATACATTTCGCCGTCCTGCGCTTTGTAGTTAAGGGTCACGGCGCGGGCTTTGATGGTGATGCCGCGCTCCTTTTCAATGTCCATGTTGTCTAAAAGCTGCTGCTGCATGTCGCGCTTTGAAACGCTGTCGGTCAGCTCCAGCAGCCGGTCGGCAAGGGTGCTTTTGCCGTGGTCGATGTGCGCGATGATGGAAAAGTTCCGGATGTGCGTTTTTTTCTGTTTCATGGTTAACGGTTCTCTCAGTCTGTTATTGATTCATTGAATTTCCTGTATTGCTTCGTTGCATTTCCGCCGGCTTAAAAATCCCATGGGATATATGCCGCAAGCACTGCCAGCGCCACCGCGGGAAGCATGTTCGCAACGCGGATTTTTTTCTCCCACACAAGGTTTACGCCCACACAGAAGATCAGGATGGACCCGATCAGGGAGAGGTAGGCGACGGCAAGGTCGGTCATCACCGGCGAAACCAGCCTTCCGAGCAGGGTGACCGCGCCTTCAAAAAGGAAGACCGGGATGGCCGAAAAAATGCTGCCCTTCCCAAGGGAGGAGGTCATGACGGCGATGATAATAAAGTCCAGCACGGATTTTACAACCAGCGTGGAATAATCGCCCGAAACGCCGTCCCGGATCGCGCCTACGATCGCCATGGCGCCGATGCACACGGTCAGGGAGGCTGTAACAAAGGCGTTCACAAACTGCTTGTCGCCGCTGTTGCCGGTTTTGCGTTTCAGCCATTCGCCGAAGGTCTCAAAGCCTTTTTCGATCCCGATCAGCTCGCCGATGACAGTGCCGAGGGCAAGGCAGAGGACCACCAGCATGGATTTCCCGCTGCGTAGCTTCCCGCTTTCAACCCTGAGCATCCCCTGCATGGCGCCGGCGATGGCAATAAACATCACGCTGATGCCGCAGGTTTTGTTGAGCGCTTCTTGCTGCTCCTGCCGGAACAATTTGCCGGTAAAATGTCCGATCAACCCGCCCGCGGCAATGGCGGCGCTGTTGATCACGGTGCCTAAACCAATCATGTCCTTGTGCCTTTCGCGCTCTGTTTTGAAAACCGGAACGTCCTTCTCTGTGCCGGTCAGAGCGTATCCTTATATGATTTGAACCCTTCCCCCAGCACTTCGCCGGAGTCGGTGATGATGATGAAGGGGTGTTCGTCGTATTGCGCCACTAATTTGCGGATGCCCGCCACCTCGTGCGCGCGGACCACGCAGAGCAGCATTTTGTGGTTTTCTCCGGTGTAGCCGCCCACGGCGTCGATCACCGAAACGCCGCGTTTCAGCGTCCCCGTGATGGCGCCGGTGATCTCTTCCGCATGGTCGGTCATGATCATCAGCATTTTGGAATTGCTGCGGCCGCTCACCACGAAATCCACCGCAAGCCCCGAGATCAGGATCACGATCACAGAATAAAGCATGGAGTTGACGCTTTTATACACAATGCCCGCCAGCGCTACCACGGCGAAGTCGCAGGCCAGCACCAGCCGTCCTACCGGGATATGGGGGAACGAAAGCCGCAGCAGCCGCGCCACGATATCCATCCCCCCTGTGGTGGACCCGCGGGAGAACACGGTGCCGATGCCGATACCGAGAAACAGTCCGCCGAAAATGGCGGCCACCAGCTTTTCGTCGCCGCTGTAGAGCCAGCCGTGTTTGGCGCAGACGTTGGTAAGAACGTCGATGAAGATCGAGAGCAGGGCTGTGGAAAACACCGTCTTGCCGATAAACGCCGTGCCGAATTTACGCCAGGAAATGATAAACAGCGGCACGTTCACCAGAAAGACGAAGGCGCCGATGGGCACAAAGGGCACGAGATGGTTCACAAGAATGCCGAGGGTGGTAAGTCCCCCGGGTACAAACTGCACGGGATTGATAAAATACACCACGCCCAGCGCGTAGGAAAATGTGCCCAGGATGCAGAGCAGCGTGTCCAGCAGAAGACTGCCCACCTCGTGTCTGTTCAGTTTTTTCTTGCCGGGGCTGTTTTTCAAAGCGGTTTCCTCCGAATGATGCTTTTTTTGCGGGGCTTGTCCGCCGGGGCTTCTTCCGGTTCCGGCGTTTCGTTTACGGCGGCGAGAAACAGCGTTTGCAGCCGCTCGCCGTCCCCTTTGAGATAGAGCCAGCCGAACAGCGCCTCAAAGCCCGTGGCCTTGTGGTATTCCGCCTCGGTTTTGTTCTTCGGCGTGTGGGAGGTGTGGGCGTTGCGGCCCCGCCTGTAAATGTCGGCCTCCTCTTCGCTCAACAGGGGCCGGAGCCTGTCCGCCGCCTGCGCCTGAAAGCTTGCGTTTGCGTAATACACCGCGTCCCTGTGCAAAACCTCCACCCGCGCCGCCGCCGAAGAGAGCACCAGATCCCGCAGCATCAGCTCGTAGACCGCGTCCCCGATAAAGGCGAGGGTCAGGCCGTCCGTATTGCCGCCGTCCCCGGCGTAGCGGGGAAGCGAAGCGTAGTTGTTCGTTTTCTCAGGGTACATAGCTGAACTCCAGATCGTAGATGATCACGTTGTCGCCTTCCTGGATGCCCCGGTCCACCAGCTCCTTTAAGATGCCGCTGGATTCCAGCACCCGCTGGAAATACTGCAATGATTCGTAGTCGTCTAAATCGGTTTTGTTTAATATCTTCAAAAGCCACTCGGCTTCCACATAATAGTCGTTCCCGTTTTTGGTCACGGTAAATCCCGTGTTCTTTTTCTTTTCCAGCACCTCCATGGGCACGGCTTGAGTCTCGTAGCGCCGGATGGGCGGGAGGGTGGCGAGCATGGCGGCCACCGCGTCGATGAGCGCTTGTGTGCCCTCGCTGATGGGCGCCACCATCTCGAAATACGGGCGCTTTTCTTCTTCCTCGATGAATCTGCGGAAGCGCTCCAGCTGCTCGTCGGTGGCAAGGTCGATCTTGTTTCCCGCCACGATCTGCGGGCAGTCCGCCAGCGCGGGGTTGAATTTCACGAGCTCCCGGTTGATGGTCTTGTAGTCCTCGATGGGATCCCGGCCTTCGCTGCCCGCCACGTCCACAATGTGCACCAGCATCCGGCAGCGTTCCACGTGGCGTAAGAAGCGGTGCCCGAGGCCCACGCCTTCGCCCGCGCCCTCGATCAGACCCGGGATGTCCGCCATCACAAAGCTGCTCTCGGGCCCCATGCGCACCACGCCCAGCACCGGGGTGATGGTGGTGAAGTGGTAGTCGGCGATGATGGGCTTTGCCTCGCTCACCACCGAGATAAGGCTGGATTTCCCCACGTTCGGGTAGCCGAGCAGCCCCACGTCCGCCAGCAGCTTTAATTCCAGCGTCACGTCCCATTCTTCGCCCGGGTAGCCGTCTCTGGCAAAGCGGGGCGCCTGCCGCGTGGCGGTGGCAAAGTGCTGGTTGCCCCAGCCGCCCTTGCCGCCTCTGGCGATCACCACGGGCTCGTCTCCCGAAACGTCCGCCATTACCGCGCCGCTTTCGGCCTCCTTGACAATGGTGCCCCGGGGCACGCGGATAATCAGATCCGCGCCGCTTTTGCCGGTTTTGCGGCTGCCGGAGCCGTTGGCGCCGTTTTCGGCGGCGTATTTGCGCTTGTAGCGGAAGTCCGAAAGGGTGGAAAGATGGTCGTCCGCCAAAAAGAGGACGTCGCCGCCCTTGCCGCCGTCGCCGCCGTCCGGCCCGCCGGAGGCCACGTATTTCTCCCGGTGGAAGGCAACGGCGCCGTTGCCCCCGTTCCCCGCCTTGATTTTGATTTTCGCAATATCTACAAACATAGCTTTCTCCGTTTTTTTGTCTCTTGCCTGACCGTATTCCCGGCTTGTAATGTTATTATACTTCAAATAATAATTATTATAACAAAACAGCAAAGAAAAAGCAAGTCTGAATTGGCGATCGTTTTCATTCGTTTCCATTGACGATAGTTTATTGTTTTTTTACGTTTTATTCTTGTTTTTTTCTTGATTCTCCCGTATAATAAAATGATCCGAAGAACGAAAGGAGGCGGCGGCGGTGCCCCGGAAAACATACGATCTGCTGAAACTGCTCCGGGCCCCGGAGGAATTCACCGTATTTGTGGGCCGGGCCGCCTGCACGGTGCTCTTCGGGCTGTTTTCTTTTGTATTTCGCGCGCTTTCGTTTCCCCTGCGGTTTGTCGGGCGGTTTTTCCGCTTCACCGGGCGGTCGGTCCGTTCCGGCGTGCGGCGGGAGCTGGGGGAGGAGCGCTACTTTACCGGCCGCCTCTGGCGCGCCTTAAAAACGCTGGCGGCGTCGCTGGCGAGATCCCCCAAAACCGTGCCCGCTCTGGTTCGATATTATGCCGATCGCGCGAGGGCGGTCTATCGCCGCCCCTTCAGGGTCGCTGCGCTCACGCTGCTGCCTTTGTGCGCCGCCGGGCTGCTGTTGGCGGCGGTTGCCGGGGCGCAGGAGCTGCGGCTGGGGCTGCGGATCCTCTCCGGCAACACGGTGGTGGCCGTGGCAGCCTCCGAAAACGATTTCTTCAAAGCAAAAAGCGAGGCGCGCGGCAGGCTTTGCGCCGGCGGGAACGACGACGGCGCGCTCTGGCCGGATCTCAGCTATGATCTGGCGCTGGTGCGGCCAAACGCCTTCACCGACGCCGATACGCTGCGGGATACGCTGCTGCGGCTGGCGACCGCGGCCACTGCGCCCGCCTGCGGCGTGTATATCG
Organism: Oscillospiraceae bacterium; assembly: GCA_902782845.1. Lineage (GTDB taxonomy): Bacteria > Bacillota > Clostridia > Oscillospirales > Acutalibacteraceae > RUG806. The sequence goes on from CACZOP010000157.1 coordinate 7,060, forward strand.
ACGGCGAGTTCCTCTGCGCCGTAAAAAACGAAAACGACGCCAGGGCGGTGTTTGACGCGCTTTTGTATGCCAACGCGGACCCGGTTGCCACCACCGCGCATTTTGTGCAGCAGGTGCGCTGCCGGCAGGGACTTTATCCCGTGAACAGCGAAACGCTCTGGAGCCGGAGCCGCCTGCGGGATTACCTCAACGCCCTGCCTGCCGACCGGGCGATGCACGTGCAGGTGACCCGCACCGAGATCGAAACCGCGCCGCTTGATTTTCAGATCGTGGAGATCGGAACGGATGCGCTGGACCGGGGCGAGCGCCGGGTGCTGGTGGAAGGGCAGACCGGCACGGATCAGATCACCCGCCTTGTAACGCTGCTCGACGGCAGAGAGGTGGGGTCGGAAGTCCTGCTGCACAAGACCCTCCGGCTGCCGGTGGACGCGCGCGTGCAGGTGGGCACCCGGGATCCGGACGCCGCCGGGGAAGCGCCCGCGGAAGAAGCCCCCGGGGAGGAAGCGCCCGCGGAAAGCCCCGTGATATATGAGACCTATCAGATGGTGGTTTCCTATCCGGTGTATAATCCCGACGATTTCGGCGGCCTGCTGGTGTGGCCGGCCGTGGGCGCCACCAATCTCAACTCCGATTTCGAATACCGGTGGGGAAAAATGCACGAAGCGCTGGATATCGGCACAGCGGGCGCGGGCAGCAGCCTCGGCAAGTTTGTGGTTGCGGCGGCCCCCGGCACGGTGGTGATCGCCGGCATCCATTCCAGCTACGGATATTACGTGAAGATCGACCACGGCAACGGCATGCAGACCCTTTACGCCCACTGCCTTGAGGATTCTCTGATGGTGGACGTGGGGGATTACGTGGAAGCGGGGCAGCCCATCGCCCGCATCGGCATGACGGGCTACGCCACCGGGCCGCACCTGCATTTTGAGGTTATTATCAACGGCGCCCGGGTGGACCCGAAGCCGTATCTCGGCATCGGATAAATGGGACAGGAGAGATTATGAACGACGAAGGTTTTATTCTGATATCGGAGGAACCGGCGGACAGACCGGCCCAAACAAAAACCGCGTCCGCGCCGGAAACCGGAAAAAAGAAAGAAAAGAGCAAAACGCTGTATCTCATCGCCGGGGTGCTGGTGCTGGCGCTGTCGGTGGTGGGCGTGCTGCGGCTGCTGGGACTGGCCGCGGGAAGCCTGCAGGAAAAAAAGCGGCAGGCGGCGCAGGAGAAGCTGTCGGAATACAACCGCTATCTGATCCCGGTGGCTGCCGTGGATATGGAGCCTTTCGACGATATTTCCGCCGCCGATCCCGCCCGTCTCATCGAGCTTGCGGTGTGGACCGTTCTGAACAACAACCCCGATCCCGCCGGGTTTTCCTATGCGGAGGACGGCAGCCTTCTGGTTCCCGTGGACGCGGTGGGGCAGGCGTTTGCCGATTATTTCGGCGTGGGCGTTGCGCCCGTGCATCAAACGGTGGAGGGCTACGGCTACCGGTTCGTCTACGATCCCGCGCGGGCGGCCTACCGGATCCCCCTTGCCACCATCACGCCCGTTTATCTTCCCCGGGTAACAAACGAGGAGGAACGGGGCGACACGGTGGTGCTCACCTGCGGCTTTGTGAACGCGGGCCTTTACGCGCAGGATCCCGTTTCGGGGGAATTAACGGAGCCCGCGCCCGATAAGGTGATGTTTATCACGCTCCGGACTGCCGGCGGAGCCCGCTATATCAGCGCGGTGCAGACCGCCGCCGTGCCGGAGACCGCCATGATCCCGCCTGCCACCGAAGCGCCGCCCGTACCGGTCGCCGACGCCGCGCCGTCTTCCGCGCCGGACGACGCAAACGGGCAGACCGAACCGTCAACGGAGGAAAGCGTCGCGGATGCGCCCGCGGCGGAAGCCCGGACCGAAGAAAACGGCGGCGCATCGGACGAAAACGCAGACTGATCTTTTCCGGACGACTGCCGGGCAATTACGGATACGACAACAAAACGAAAAGAGGTAAGAAGCCATGAAAACAACGTATACGCAGGAACGCTTTACCGGAGAACGGGCGCTCTTTTTTGCCCGGGACCTGTCGCTGACGGATTGCACGTTCCTCGACGGGGAATCCCCGCTGAAGGAAGGGAAGGATCTGGAGCTGACCGGCTGCCTGTTCCGCTGGAAATATCCGTTGTGGTATTGCGAAAACGTGGCGGCGGAAAACTGCACCTGGTTTGAAAACGCCCGCGCGGGCGTGTGGTATACGAACAATATCCGTGTGACGGACAGCCTGATCGACGCGCCGAAGAATTTCCGCCGCTGCCGGGGCGTTGCGCTCAAAAACGTGAGCTTTTCCAACGCCGCCGAAACCTTCTGGAGCTGCGAGGACGTTACGATGGAAAACGTGACCGCCCGCGGCGATTACTTCGGCATGAACAGCCGCGGTCTTGCGATCGACGGGCTGACCCTTTATGGCAACTACGGTTTTGACGGCGCGAAGGATCTGACGATCCGGAATTCAAAGCTCCTTACCAAAGACGCTTTCTGGAACTGCGAAAACGTGACGGCGGAAAACAGCTTTATTTCCGGCGAGTATCTGGCGTGGAACGCGAAAAACGTGACTTTCAGGAACTGCGTGATCGAAAGCCTGCAGGGGCTGTGCTATATCGAAAACCTGACGATGCGCGACTGCAGGCTGCTGAATACCACCCTCGCGTTTGAGTATTCCACCGTGGACGCGGAGATCAAAGGGAAGATCGACAGCGTGATGAACCCTCTGGGAGGGCGCATTGCCGCCGGCGCCGTCGACGAGCTGATTCTGGAGCCGGCGCGCGTGGATCCCGAAAAAACGGAAATCATCTGCAGCGACGCGGAGGATGACGCATGAACTATGATTTTGACCGGGCCCCCGACCGCCGGGGCACCGACGCCGTAAAATGGATGGTGGGCGAAAACGAGCTGCCCATGTGGATCGCGGATATGGATTTCGATACGGCCCCCGAGGTCAAGGCCGCAATGGCAGAACGGCTGGACAGAGGCGCTTTCGGCTACGGGGACGTGACCGGCGACTGGTACGACGCCTACGCCGGCTGGTGGAAGACCCGTCACGGGTTTGAGATGAAAAAAGAGGGTCTTATCTTCTGCACCGGCGTGATCCCCGCCGTTTCCTCCGCCGTTCGCAAGCTCACCACCCCCGCCGAAAAGGTTGTGATCCTTACCCCGGTATACAATATATTTTATAACAGCGTTTTGAATAACGGCCGCGTGGTTCTGCCCTGTCCGCTCGAAAACCGCGGCGGGGCGTATACGATCGATTTCGCGCGGCTGGAGGCGGCGTTCGCCGACCCGCAGACGAGCCTGCTGATTTTCTGTAATCCCCACAATCCCGTGGGGAAGATCTGGGAGAAAGAGACGCTCAGCGCCGTGGGAACGCTCGCGAAGAAATACGGCGTGACCGTGCTCAGCGACGAGATCCACTGCGACCTTACCGCACCGGGCAGGGGCTACGTTCCCTTTGCCGCCGCGGGCGAAGACTGCCGTGAAATCAGCGTGACCTGCGTCGCTCCCACCAAGGCGTTTAATCTGGCGGGGCTGCAAACCGCAGCCGTATATGCCGAAAACCCGTTCCTGCGCCATAAAATATGGCGGGCGCTGAACACCGACGAGGCGGCGGAGCCCAACGCCTTTGCCGTGCCTGCCGCCGTGGCGGCCTTTACCGCGGGCGGCCTGTGGCTGGACGCGCTGCGGGCGTATCTCTGGGAAAACCGGAAGCTTGCCGAAGCCTTTCTCGCCGAACGTCTGCCGGCATTTACCGTAACAAAAGGGGAAGCCACCTATCTGCTGTGGATGGACGGCGCCGCGTTCGGCATTCCGGACCTTGCGGCGCACATCCGGGAAAAAAGCGGGCTGCTGCTTTCGGGCGGCGCGCAGTACGGGGCGACGGACGCCTTTCTGCGTATGAATCTCGCCTGCCCCCGCGACAGGGTGGAAGAAGGGCTGCGGCGTCTGGAACAGGCGTTATGCGGATAAATGAGGATCCCGGTTTGAGTTCTCCGTTTGAAGAAGTACGACCGCGAAGAGAAAAGGAGACGTAACGATGGGGAGCAAAGATAAAACAAAAACGACGCCGCAGACGCCGTTTCTGGGCTGTGCCTATTACCCGGAGGACTGGGACGACGATCAGCTGGATTATGACGTTAAGATGATGAAAGAAGCGGGGATCGCCTGCGCCCGCGTCGGGGAATTCGCCTGGCGGAAGATGGAACCGGAACCCGGGAAATACGCGTTCGGCTGGCTGCACCGGGTGATCGACGCCCTGGGGGCGGCGGGGATCCGGGTGGTGCTTGGTACGCCCACCGCCACGCCGCCGGTCTGGCTGGGAGAAGCCCATCCGGACGTGTTCGTCCTGCATCCCGACGGCACCCGCGCGCAGCACGGCGGACGGCGGCATTGCTGTTCCAACAACCCGCATTATCTGGAGGCCTGCGACCGGATCGTGCATGCCATGGGGCGGGAATTCGGGAACGACGGGAACGTGATCGGCTGGCAGCTGGATAACGAGATCTATTCCTGGGGCGCGGGCTGCGCCTGCGAATATTGCGTGAACGCTTATCACGACCGGCTGAAACGGGAATACGGGACCGTTGAAAACCTGAATCAACGCTGGAACCTCAACCTGTTCAGTCAGGCTTACGACCGCTTCGGGCAGGTGCCGGGCGACTGGAACGCGTGGCACAATCCGCACCTGAAATACGAATGGGCCGCCGCCCACTACGACGCGGATATCGCGTTCATCCACAGGCAGGCGGCGATCCTGCGGCAATACACCGAGGCTCCCGTCGGTACGGATATGATGCCCCTCAACGGCATGGGCTACGAGGAGATGTGCGACGGGCTGGACCTGGTGATGTTCAACCACTACAACACGCCCGAAAACCTCTCCGACGCGGTATTCTGGTTCGATTTTATGCGTACCCTGAAAAACCGTCCTTTCTGGAACACCGAAACCGCCGCCACGTGGAACGGTTCCACGTCCATCGGGCAGGCGCTGAAGCCGGAGGGCTTCTGCCGGGTCAACTCCTGGCTGCCCGTGGCGCTGGGCGGCGCGTGCAATATGTATTGGCTGTGGCGGCAGCACTGGGCAGGCCACGAGCTGACCCACGGCTCTCTGCTGTCTCCGGAGGGCAGGCCGACCCACACCTTCGGGGAGGTACGGCAAACGGCGGCGGAATTCGCAAAGGCTTCCGCCGTTCTTTCGGGCGGGAAAATCAAAACGCCCGTCGCGCTCCATTTTACAAGCAAATCGTGGCAGCTGTTCGATCAGCAGAAGATCGTGGACGGCAACAGCTACGTCGGCAACGTGCAGGCGGTCCACCGATCGCTGGTCCGCTGCGGCGTCCGGCCGGACGTGATCGGCGCTGCCCATTCCCTCGAAGGATACAGGCTGCTGGTTTCCCCCTGCGTGATGACGCTGGAGGACGGGGATCTGGCGGCGCGTATCCGGGCGTTTGTGGAAAACGGCGGCGTGTGGGCGGCAGGCCCCATGACGGATATCCGGAACGGCGTCGGCGCCCACTACACCGATCGGGCGATGGGGATGCTGGAGGATTGGCTGGGGGTACGGCTGGACTACGGCGTTCCCACCGACGGGACAGTTCTGAAAACGGCGTGGGCAAACGGCGACGCGCTGGGCGTCCGCAGCTGGGCGGAGCTGTATACGCCCGGCGGCGGCGAAACGCTGGCTGCCGCCGTCGGCGGCCATTCCGCGCTGAACGGCAGGTCGGTGATCTCCCGGCATAAGGTCGGGAAGGGCGAAGTGAGCCTCTGCGGGGCGCTGTTGGAACCTGCCGACCTTGACAGACTGCTGCAAACCGCGCTGGCGGACGCGGCGGCGGCCGTATACCCGGTGACGGGCGAACTGCAGGTTTCCCCCGTGCGCGGATCCGGCGGGGAATGTCTCGTTCTGTGCGAGACCGGCTGTTCGCAGGCGTCTCTGCAAATCGATCGTCCCATGACAGATCTCCTGACGGGCGAGACCTTCCGCGACGTGGTTCCCGTGGCGCCCTATGGGGTCCGGGTGATGACGGAAAAATGACCGGCGCTTAAAAGCGGTCGGCGTTTTGCGCCCGCAGCAAACAGATAAAACAGAAAAAGAACCTCCCGGACCGGTGATGATTGCGGGAGGTTCTGTGCTGTTCTCTATGAAAAAACCGTTCAGGCAACTTCGCCGTAGGTGGCGACAGCAGCGGCGTCAAAACGCAGCGTGGCGTCGCCGCCGGGGTTGCCCAACGCGTCGTAGTCGCCCCAATACGCGGGATCCGGATAGCTCTTGGTGTGGGCGGCGTCGAAATCCGTGCGGTAGCCGCCGTCGATCCGGTAGCAATCGCCGAACTGCTTTTTCGGCGCGATGACGGTGGCGGGGCTCATATAGGGGATGGCGTCGTTTTTGTTGATCAGGCGGCTGAAGGTGCCCTCCGCCTCGTTCTTCACCATGATGTAAGGCGAGCCGCAGGTCACCGTGTGCACGATCTCATAGGCGTCCTTCAGGTCGGCGTCGGTGCGGAGCTGCTGCGCCACCATACCGCCGAGGCTGTGGCAGGCAAAGACCAGCTTGCTGCCGGCAGGGATCTCGTTGAAGATCGTTTCTTTCACCAGAGAATAGTAGGAATTGGGCAGGTTGAAGGCGGCAAGGAAGCAGTTCAGCAGATTGTTGGCCTGCTTATTGGGCTTTCCGTTGACGGAGTTTTTCACGCCCAGGATCATCACGAGCCGGATCTCCTGGGATTCGCCGCCCTGCGTTAGGGTGGCGGGAACGATCCGCAGCGGCACCGTGTAGTCGTTGCTCACGATCACGAAGTCGTTGGTTTCGGCGGCGTTTGTCAGCACCGTTTCGGCGTCCTCCGCAAAGGCAAGGAAAGAAAAGCAGGAGCAGAGCAGCAGGCAGGAAAGCAAAATCGCAAGGATCTTTTTACACATGGTCGCAACCTCGTTTCAACTGTTTTTTTCGGATTTTAGTACGGTTTGTATTATACCACAGTCAAAACAAAAAAGGAAGCCTTCCGAAAAAATTTTATTTTCGTTTTTTTCATCATTGCTTCTGCAGCACGGTCCCGGGGTAATAGTGGGCGAGGATCTCCCGCCAGGTAAGCCCCTGCCGGGCGTAGTAGTCGGCGCCGTACTGGCTCATCCCCACGCCGTGGCCGTAGCCTTTTACGTCTAAAACGAAGCCGTCGCCGTCAAAGCCGACCTGTACGGCGGCGCTCCGCAGCGAAAAGCGGTCCCGCAGGGTGGCGCCGCTCACCTTTTTGCCGCAGATCTCCTGCGAGAGCAGCGTGCCGGCCGCCGAATATTCCGCCTCGCCCAGCCAGTCCCCGGCCTCTTTGCCGTCGGGCGAAAGCCCCAGCTTTTCTTTCAGTTCCTCCGCCGTCACCGTTACCGAGGAAGCGTAACCCGGGCAGAGCTTGTCCCCGTCGCTTGGAACGCTCACGAGATAGGGGAGCTTTTTGTCCCACACGGTTTCGGCGTTTTCGGTGACGCCGGCGCTCACGGCGTGGAAGGCGGCGAGAATGGGCGCGCCGTCGCAGGTGATGGTGTAGGGCAGGGTCTCGTCCACCGCCGCCGCGATCTTTTCGTAATAGTCTTCATAGCCTTCTCCCCAGTGTTTTTTCATTTCTTCCTTTGTGTAATAGCCCTGATAGCTGCCCGGATCCGCCGCGATCACGCCGCCCTTCAGCGTCTTGTTGTTCCGGTTGTTCGCCTGCATGTAGCGGGCAAGGGTCGCCGAGGCGGCTGCCTGCGCCCGCAGGGCTTCGTCCTCATACACCGCCGGCATTTCCGCCGCCACGCAGCCGATCACGTAGTCCCGCATCGAAAGCGTTTTCGTTTCGTCCGTTTCCGGCAGAAACACCGCAATGCTTTCCTCCTTTTGTTCCGCCGGCGTTTTGCTTTCGGACATCTGCTCCGGCTGCGCCGCCGGCTTTTTGTTTTTGCGTTCCTCGATCCCTTTAACGGCCGCGGGGATCAGCAGCAGCGACAGCGCCACCGTCAGCGCCTCCAGCGCGATTTTCTTCAGCATCCTTCGGGTTCCTTTCAGTTGATAGCCAAAACGGGAAATCGGAATTTGAAGGTGTGTTTGCCATGACGATGGAACCAAAAATCATATCGTATTCCGTAGGGGGCGTCGGGTCTCACCTGCCG
>CACZOP010000158.1 GCA_902782845.1 Oscillospiraceae bacterium
AAAACAGCGCTGATCTCCGCCGTCGCCGTTACGCTTTCGCTTCTCGTTATCATCGGCCTGTTCGCCGATCCCGTGACGTCCCTCTCCGTTTCCTGGTTCCGCCCGGAATCCGGGAAAATCACCGTCCCGCTGCAGATCCTCGGCATCGCGGAACGCAATCTGTTCCGCATGAAGAGCTTTGATTTCGACCTTTCTTATGAAGACACGGTCATCACAGGCACCGTGGAATGGGGCGCCGACCTTCTGAGCTCCGGCATGACGATCCATATAAAAAAAGGAAACGATAAAACCGACGTCTGCTATTACAATGAGCGACTGCTGATCGCGGAGAACGACAAACGTGTCTCGGGGTTCAGCATGCGGATGCTGCTCTCTATGCTCAACGACCCCTCCGACACCTTTTTTGACGATATGATCCGGCTGCTGGAGAAAAAGGGCGTCAACCGGGCGTATCCCAACTGGAAGGAAGAAGTCCAGCGCCTTTCGGACGCGTTTTACAAATGCTATTATCTGATCGACCGCCGACGGCCCGACAAGGACGTTCTGTTTTCTCTGGCCGACGACCTGACGCGTATCGTGTTCCCGATGATCGTGCACAACAGTCCTTACAAAACGAAAAAGAATTACGCCTCCCCGGACGAGATCCCCGATTTCCGGAAGCTGCTGGAATTCACGGTTGACTTTTTTACAAATCATCTTTCCGGCGAGGCGCTGCGGGCGAAACGCGCGGGCGCGGGCACGAACATCACCTATAACATGACCGTCGACCCCGGCGCCGCATCCAGAGATCTGCTGGAATTCATCGACCAGGACGAATATTTTCAGGCGTTCTGCAGAGCCTACGGCGCAAGCTCCACCACCATTCTGAAAAAGATCGATTTCAAAGACAGCCGCAAGCGCTTCGCGGATTCCCCGCTGCGGGTGCAGACCGTGATGCGGCACGGGTATCTCAATTCCGTCTCCGCCACGGCAAACGGAGAATCCGTTCTGCGTTTGAATGTTTCACACCGTAACACCGCAAGGGTCAGGGCTGCGGATTACGACGATATCGAGGCGCTGCGAAACGCCGCCGGGGTACAGGACGATTATCAGGACGATCCCTATAACGCCGTGATGCGTTTTTTGCAGGAGAACGTCAAAGAAGTCCCCGCGTGATCCCTCAGAGAAAAGGAGAGAATGACAATAATGTTTTGCCCATCGTGCGGAGCGCCCTGCGATCCGGCTTCCTCGCCCCGCTTTTGCAGGCAATGCGGTGCCCCGCTGACGATCTCCGCCGCGCGTCCGTCGGAAGCGGTTCCGGTTTCCGCGGATGAAACGCGATACGACGCCGGGCAACGGGAGGAGAATCCGCCCGCGCCCGCCAAAAAAAGCAGGCTTTGGCTGGTTTTCGCCATAGCCGCCGTGCTGATCGCGGTCGTTGCCGTCGGGGTGCTGATCGTCTCTGTTGTGACAAAGAAAAACGACGCCGGCATTTCCGGCGCGGGCAGCGGCACAGAACGGAGCCTGGCCGTCGATCCCATGCAGCTGGTCGGCGGCGTCCGGGAACTGCTGGACACAAGCGCCTGCGACTTTGACCTCCTGATCGACAACGGCAGCGTCCACGTAACGGGGACCATGGAACGCGCAGAGGACCTGATGGATTCCTGCGTCATTCTGCGTTTGCCCGACGCCGACGGCAAAGCCGCCTACGCTTATCTGCACGAAGGCAGACTGATGCTGACACGCGGCGAGGATTATCTCACCGGCCTGAACATCAAGGGCGTGGCGGAGCTGCTTGAACGCAAGGGCAATTCCACCCTGGATACGGTTCTGCAGTTCTTCAGCATCGAGACCACGGATCTCACCTACGAAGACTGCCTCGTGCTGCTCGGCGCGGTGCGGGAGGCGATCGGGACGCTGCAGGCCGATCTGGACGAAAAAGAGCGGCTCAACGATCTTTTTGCCGTTATTATGGAATCGGCGATCCCCCTCCTCAAGCTCCGGGACGCAAAAGAAACCACCGAAGCCAACAAGGAATCCGCCATGAACCTGCTGGAAGCGTTTGTACAAAACGGGATCAGCCCGGAGGCGCTGCACCTGAGCGGCTATGAAACCGACGGCATGACCACCGCGGAGCTCACGCTGACGCCGGCCGTTTTCTTTAAGGAATTCACGGCTTTCTGCAGAGAGAGCGCGGATTTTGCCGCCATCTGCGCGCGCCTGCAAACAACGCCGGAAGAGGTGCTGACGCCCTTCTCGGACGAAGCGCTGCAAAGCACCTTCGGCGGGAATCAGGCGGTTTTGAGAGTCGGGATGACCGATACGACGATCAACACCGTCTCCGTCGACTACGGGGCCGATCAGGTTTTTGCGCTGACGCTCTCAAACCAAAACGCAGCCGCGGTGGATACGGAGACTTATGCATTCATCGAAAACATGCGCTCTGATCCCAACGTGGAAAACAACTATATCGACGACGTTTTCGATTTTATCAAACAACTCTTTTAGGGCAGACCGATCGGCTGCCGTCAGGAAAGAAGGAACGACCCATGCTTTGTCAAAACTGCAGAACAAAAGAAGCCTCCGTCCACCTGAAACGGGTGTTGAACGGCGAAGCGGTGGAGCTGCACCTCTGCGGAGAATGCGCCGCAGCTCTCGGCTACGGAGACCTGTTTTCCGGTTTCGGGCTGGATCCGGCCAGAGTCTTCGGCGCCGCATCGCTGCGCTCGGGCGCAAAAAACCGCGGGAGCCGCGCGCTCCGCTGCGAGACCTGCGGATTCAGCTTTGAGGATATCGCAGCCACCTCGCGCCCAGGCTGCCCGGACTGCTACCGCACCTTTGAGGACAAGCTCCTGCCGCTGCTCTTGAAGCTCCACGGGAAAGCCGCCTACTGCGGAAAAACCCCGACGGACGGGAAAGGAGGCGGAAAAGAATGAACGCATGGTATCAGCAAACCGGTCCCTACGGAGAAACCGCTCTCGCATCCTTTGCGACGCTGTCGCGCAATATCGGCGGGCTCCCCTTCCCGGTACGGCTGAATCTGCCGCAGAAAAACGCGGTGGCTTCGGCGGTTTACGCCGGGATCTCCGAACGTCTCGCCCACGGCGCGCTCACACACATGAACAGCCTCTATCCCTATGAAGCGGTATCGCTGGCGGAGCGCAGTATCATCCCGCCGGATTTTGCCGCCGCCCCCGACGGCGCCGCGCTGATCACCGACGAAGCGCAGCCCGTATGTATCCTGCTCTGCGGGGAAGACCACGTGCGTATCCGGGCCTGGCACAGCGGACTGGACCCAGCAGGCGCATATAAAACCGCCGATGCGATCGACGACATCCTGAACGCACAGCTGCATTTTGCGTTCCATCCGAAGCTGGGCTACCTGAATCAGGACCCGCTGAACGTGGGCACCGGCCTGCGGGCCGCCGTGCTGCTGCACCTGCCCGCTCTTTGCAAATCCGGCGCGATCGCGGCGCTCGCCTCCACCGCCGGGAAGCTGGGCTTCAGCCTAAAGGGCGCCTACGGCAACGGGATCGCCGTGCCGGGCGACGTGTTTGCGCTTGAAAACACGGTGACCATGGGGCTCAGCGAAGAACAGGCGATATCGAACCTCAAATCCCTTTGCCTGCAGATGGCAAACAAAGAGCGGGACGCCGCCGAAGCCATGCTGGAGGATCCCGCGGCGCTGGACCGCATCCACCGCGCCGCAGCGCTCTTGACTTCCGCCACCCTGCTCACCGCCGCGGAAACGCTGGACCTGCTCTCCTCCGTGCGGATGGGCGCGCTTTACGGGGTGGTAAACGCGGACGTGCAGAAGCTGAACGCGCTCTTCGCCACTGTGCAGCCCGCCACCGTGAACTGCGCGGCAGGGCAGAAGCTCTCCGCCCCGGAGCGGGACGCGCTCCGGGCGAAAACGGTAAAACGGACGCTGGCGGAAGCATCGGCGGAAGTACGGTAGAAACAGGGATTTTGCCGGCGTGCCGGCGCCGCTTTCCGCGTATGAAACATAGATTTTTTCCATATACTAAAAGCAGACCGTTTGCGTCTGCTTTATTTTTTGCCTGACAGGAAACTTCCCGGTTCCCTATCAAACAAAAATGATTGTAACGCCTGCCGATTTGCCCGTTCCGGCACGGCAATGGCGGATACGAGAGCGCTTGCCGCGATGCGGCGAAGCCGCTTTCCTGTTCAAAAAAAACGATCCGAGGAAAAAATCTTATGTACCAATTCACCGGTTTTACGCAGAAGGCGAACGCCGCCCTCAACGTCGCCATCCGGACAGCCGAAAAAGCGGGGCACACTTACGTTGGGACCGAGCATCTGCTGGCGGGGCTTTCTTATGATCCCGGCAGCGTTGCCGGAACGATCCTGCAAACGCACCGCCTGCCCTACGCGGCGCTTCTTGCGGCGCTGGAACGGCAGGTGGGCAGCGGCGTTCCCACCGACCTCAACGAAAAGGATATCACACCGCGGCTGCAGCGGGTAATCGAAACTGCCCTTGCGCTGGCAGGCAAAGACGGCCTCAACGCAGGCACGGGACATCTGCTCAGCGCGCTGCTGAGCGACCACCGCTCGCTGGCGGTCAAGCTGCTGAAGGACGCCGGCCTCCAACCCTCCGCGCTGCTGAGCGACGTGACCGCCGGGCTGAACGGCGCCGCCGGGCTGCTGCTGCCTTCCGGCGGCGCAAGGAAGAAAACGGCAGCCGCCCTGCAGAAATTCGCCTCCGCGCTCACGGAACAGGCAAGGTCCGGCAAACTGGACCCGGTGGTAGGCAGAGACAAAGAGATCGAACGGGTGATCCGGATCCTTTGCCGGCGCACAAAAAACAACCCCTGCCTCATCGGGGAACCGGGCGTTGGAAAAACCGCCGTGGTGGAAGGTCTTGCGGCCCGGATGGTTTCCGGCTCGGTTCCCGCCGCCCTGCGGGACAAGGAGCTCTATGTGCTGGAGCTCACCTCCATGGTGGCGGGAGCGAAATACCGGGGCGATTTTGAGGAACGCATCCGCACGGTGGTAAACGAAGTGCGGGCTGCGGGAAACGTGATCCTTTTCATCGACGAGCTGCACAATCTGATCGGCGCCGGCGCGGCGGAAGGCGCGGTGGACGCCGCCAACATCCTGAAACCCGTACTCGCCCGGGGAGAACTGCGGGTGATCGGCGCCACAACCATCGACGAATACCGGAAAACCATTGAAAAAGACGCCGCGCTAGACCGGCGGTTCCAGACTGTGACCGTCAATGAGCCATCGGCGGAGCAGACGGTGGAGATCCTGCGCGCCCTGCGGCCCGCGTATGAGGCGCATCACGGCTGCGTGCTTTCGGACGACGCGCTGAACGCGGCTGTGGAGCTTTCGGCCCGCTATCTCCACAACCGTTTTCTGCCGGATAAAGCCATCGACTTGCTGGACGAGGCCGCGGCAAAGAAGGCGATCGGAAATGCTTCCGCACAGCTGACGGCGGCTCAGGAAGAAGCGAAAACCGTTTCGCCGGCCGACGTGGCGGACGTGGTCAGCGAGCAGACCGGGATCCCCGCTTCCAGGCTTTCCACCGAAGACAAAACGCAGCTTTCAGGGTTGGAAGACGCGCTGAACAGCGAGGTGATCGGCCAGGCGGCGGCCGTGCATACCGTGGTGACCGCCATCCGCCGCGCCCGCACGGGGCTGTCGGATCCGCGCCGCCCCACCGGGGTCTTTCTGTTCTGCGGGCCCACAGGAGTGGGCAAAACGCAGCTCGCCAAGGTCCTCGCCGCCCGCCTGTTCCGGGATCCGGGCGCGCTGATCACGTTTCCCATGTCGGAATTCACCGAAAAACACAGCGTATCGCGGCTTTTCGGCGCGCCGCCCGGCTACGTAGGCTTCGAAGAGGGAGGAAGGCTGACAGAGCAGATCCGGCGGCATCCTTACAGCGTCATTTTATTTGACGAGATCGAAAAAGCGCATCCGGATATTTTCAGCGCTCTCCTGGAGGTGATGGAGGAGGGCAAGCTCACCGACGCAAACGGAAAAACAGCGGATTGCCGCAACTGTATTCTGGCGCTTACCTCAAACGTCGGCGCCGAAGCGCTGGGTTCCGCCCTGCCGCAGATGGGCTTTTTTGAAAATGAAGATGCGATCAAAAAACAACGGGAAGCGGCGGTTCACAGCGCCATGCGGAAGATCTTCCGCCCGGAATTTTTAAGCCGTATCGACGAAACGGTGATTTTTCAGCCCCTCGGCAAGCCGGAGCTGGAAAAAATAGCGGCGCTGTTGCTGCGGGAGGTGACGAACAGAGCCGCCGCCAACAACATCCGCCTGTCGTTCTCGCCCGCGGTTTATGAAAAGCTCGCGGCCCTTTGCGAAACGGAACACAGCGGCGCGCGCCCCTTGCGCCGCCTGATCACCAAAGAGATCGAGGATCCCCTCGCCGCCATGCTCCTGAGCGACGCGGTGACCGACGGCAGCGAGGTC
>CACZOP010000159.1 GCA_902782845.1 Oscillospiraceae bacterium
GAGTGTGCGGTCGACGGGGTTGATCTGCCGGCGGACGGCAAAGCGGCAAACGCCATGGCGGGGTTTTATGAAACCACCGGCGTGCAGCCCTACCTTGTGATCACCGACACGATCAAAATCGATGCAAAGCCGGAATGGGAAGACGATCCCGCGTATTATTATCTGCAGGATAAATATCTCCGGCTGTTCGGTAAGGACGAGGGGCATTACCTGCTTGTGATGCTGCTCAAAGAAACCGGCGGGTTCGACGTGATGAGCCGCGCGGGAAACGACGCGTATGCTGTAATGGATGACGACGCCATTCAGAAAACTGAGGATCTTTTCAGAAGCACCTGCGATCTGAACGATCTCGACAATACCCTTACGCAGGTCTTTATGCAGGCAGCAACGGACGTAATGCAATATACAAATGACGAACCTTACGTTACGTATGAAGACGGAAACGGCGGTTATTTTACCGCGGACGGGGAATTCATTTACGATCCCGAACGCTTCCTGAACGACTACAGCGCCGACGACGATGTTTTCTACTATATGTTCGGCTTCCTGCTTTTTCCGCTTGCGATATTCGTGCGTATTCTGGTGAAGAAAGCAAAGGAAGAAAAAACTGCGTCCTCCCGGCGCCGCGCGTCATCGAAAACTTCATCCTATAATAACGGCGGCAACGGATATCATCCGAATGTGGCGCAAGCGCCTCCGAAGGAAGCCGCGCCGAAAAGGGCAAACTATCCCATCACCTGTCCCGGCTGCGGCGCGACGGCCTACCCAAACGACGACGGCACCTGCCAGTATTGCGGCCGGGCTGTTTATGATCCCCGCGCATAAAAACGCGTAAAACAATAAACCGATAAAAACCGGCTTGCGGTGTGAATCTTTCATGCCGCAGGCGTCCGTATTTTTTGACGGAACAAAGGAAGAAATCTTATGGAACTGAAGAGTATCGACGGGGGACAGGGCTTTGATTTCGGCAAGACTTCCGCCGCCTATGCCGCTTTCCGGGATATTTATCCCAAAGAGCTGTATGGCAGGCTTTCCGCCCTCGGCGTCGCCGCGGACGGTTCGTCGTGGCTGGATCTCGGTACCGGGACCGGCGTTCTGCCGAAAAATCTGTATAATCCGAACGCCCGGATCGTGGGCGCGGATATCTCTGCCGCGCAGATCGCGTTTGCCGAGAAAGAAGCGGAAAACGATCATCTGCATATCCGATATCTCACGGCGTCCGCCGAAAACACCGGGCTGCCGTCGCACAGCTTCGACGCGATCACCGCGGCGCAGTGCTTTTTCTATTTTGACCGTGAAAAGATGAAACGGGAGATCGCCCGATTGCTGAAGCCTGGCGGGATCTTTATTAAAGTATTTATGGATTGGAGTGAGAGCGATCCCGTGGCGGGACCAAGCGTTGCCCTTGTAAGGCAGATGAATCCGGCATGGCGCTCCGGCGATGCGGCTCTCCGGGATATGGCCGACGATCTGTTCCCCGGCAGAGTCTCCGAATCGTTTTTTGCCGATCTGCCATTTACGCGCGAAAGCTGGCACGGCAGGATGTGCGCCTGCCGCGGCACGCTGGCCTCCATGGATCCCGCCACGTTCAATCAGTGGGAAACGGCGCATCTTCGGCTGCTCCGGCAATTTCCCGAAAGCTTTGCCGTCCGGCATCAGATCATGCTTTCCTGTTTTCGTTTTCGGTGATATTACGTTCTTTTTCGGCATATCCTGTCACTGGGAGTGATAACTGTGCTGAACATCAAAATGACGATACCGAAAAAGAAACGGCCGCTCGTTTTCGTGCTGCTTGCGCTGTGGCTGGCGATCCTGATCACCGTGATCGTGCTCTCGGCGGTGAAATCGGTGAGCGGAGAGCCGCGCAGACTGCCGGTGTATTCGGTGGATCGGAACGATAACAAGATCGCCCTGACATTCAATTGCGCGTGGGGAGACGAAACCACCGACGAAGTATTGGCATTGTTAAAGAAAAACAAGATCAAAGCCACGTTCTTCTTTGTGGGGACCTTTGCCGAAAAATATCCCGAAAGCGTAAAAAAGATTTACAACGCAGGGCATGCGATCGGGAACCATTCCATGGCGCATAAGGATCCCGCCGCAATGGATTATAACGAGATCCTCGGCGATATCACAGCCTGCAATGAGATTCTCAGCCGGCTTACGGGGAAAGAGATCGGGCTGTATCGCGCGCCCTCGGGCAGCTACGACAACAACACCATAGAAGCCGCGGAATCTCTTGGACTGACGCCGGTGCAATGGAGCGTTGACAGCATCGACTGGAAGCATATTACACCGGAAAAAATGACGGAGCGGATCTGTTCCGGCGTGTTCCCCGGCTCCATCGTGCTGTTTCATCTCGGCATGGAGAACACAGCGGAGGCTCTGCCTTCGATCATCCGGAATCTGCAGGCGGAGCATTATGAATTCGTAACAGTGCCGGAATTGCTGCTGCAGGGGGAGACATATATCGATCACAGCGGCAAGCAGCGGCATGCGGAGCAAAAAGAGGCGGAATCGAACAACGAGCCTGCGGTGGATGCGTTCCTGCTGTTTTAACGGAACAAAACAATCAAGGATGTGAAAAAAATGCTGCACGAGATCGGCACACAATTTAATAATCACTATCGGTCATTTTCTCCGGAGGAGGACGATTTTGTATTGTGCTTTTCCGAGAATCAGATCTTATACGCGCAAAGAGACGGTTGCCTCTGTTATCCCACGGTAAAGGAGACAGAAAGGGACGCCGTCTCTCATTATTTATTTTCTGTTGACGGCAGCCGGTTTTTTCTCGGAGATTCTTTGCCGTTTTCCGCCTATGCTTATCACGATATTTCTACCTTGCGTTCCTTTCCGGGGCAGGCGTCCGCTTTCGCGGGGGTCACGGGGTGGCATCTGTTTCAGTGGTATCGGGATCACCGGTTCTGCGGCCGCTGCGGAAAGCCCATGCGGCACAGCGAAACGGAGCGCGCCATGGCGTGCGAATGCGGGAATCTTTGTTATCCGCAGATCTGTCCCGCGGTGATCGTCGCCATTATCAGCAAAGGGAGGATCTGCCTTACAAAGTATAACCGTCCGAACGCCCGCTGGGCGCTGGTGGCGGGATATACCGAAATCGGCGAAACCGTCGAAGACGCCGTCCGGCGGGAGGTTATGGAAGAAACGGGGCTGCGCGTTGCAAATCTGCGGTATTATAAGTCACAGCCCTGGGGGCTGACCGGTTCGCTTCTGTCCGGCTATTTCTGCGAGGCGGAAGGGGACGATACGATCCGCATTGATAACGTGGAACTGAAAGAGGGACGCTGGTTTGCTCCTGAAGAGATCGATTTTGAAAACGACGGCGTTTCCCTGACCCGGGAAATGATCGACGTTTTCAGGCGCGGTATGAATTTCTGAAAAAACTTGACGAAACCCCAATAAATAGTGTATTATATATAATTAAAGCAATAGATATGACGTTTATGAGGAAATTTGTCAAAAAAAACGGTATTGTGAAACGGGAAGGAGCGGACGGCGCAAAAAACGTTCGCGGCAGGTGAACAATGGCAAAGAAAAAGGAATACGGAAATGAAAGTATCGTTCAGTTAAAGGGCGCGGACCGGGTACGGAAGCGTCCTGCCGTTATATTCGGCGACGACGGTCTCGACGGCTGCCAGCACGCCGCGTTTGAGATCATCTCCAACGCCGTCGACGAGGCGCGCGCCGGTTTCGGGACAAAGATCTACGTGACCCGTTACCTTGACCATTCCATCGAGGTGCAGGATTTCGGCAGAGGTATGCCGGTGGACTATAATCCGAACGAGGACCGCTATAACTGGGAGCTGCTGTTCTGCGAAATGTATGCCGGCGGCAAATATGATCCCGAAACCAGCGGCGGCTATGAGTTCGCCCTCGGTCTCAACGGTCTGGGGCTTTGTTCCACGCAGTATGCTTCCGCTTATATGGACGCGGAGATCCGCACCGGCGGTTTTGTTTACACGCTGCATTTCGAGCGCGGCGAAAACGTCGGCGGCCTCAAAAAGGAGCCCTACGCAAAACGGGATACCGGCACCCGGATCCGCTGGCTGCCCGATCTGGAGGTCTTTACCGATATCAATATCCCGCTGGCGTATTATCAGGACGTGTTGAAGCGGCAGGCGGTGGTGAATAAAGGGCTGCGTCTGATCCTGAAAAACGAGATCTCTCCCAACAAATTCGAAACCTTCGAATATCTCTATGAAAACGGGATCACCGATTATCTTACGGAGATGTCCAACGGTACGGCGTTCACACCCGTGCAGTATTGGGAAACCGAAAGAAGCGGAAAAGACCGTGAGGACAAGCCCGAATATAAGGTGAAGATCTTTGCGGCGGTGGCTTTTTCCGACCGCACGCCCATGAAGGAGTATTATCATAACTCCAGCTATCTTGAATACGGCGGCGCGCCGGAAAAAGCGGTAAAAAGCGCCTTCGTGGCTCAGATCGACGCCTATCTCAAACAGAACGGCAAATACAATAAAACCGATCCGAAGATCTCGTTCCAGGATATCGAAGACAGCCTGATGATCGTGGTCTCATCCTTTTCCACGCAGACATCTTATGAGAATCAGACGAAAAAAGCGATCAACAATAAGTTTATTCAGGAGGCTATGACCGCCTTCTTCAAACATCAGTTGGAGGTCTATTTTCTCGAAAATAAGATCGACGCCGAAAAAATTGCCGACCGTATCCTTGTGAACCTGCGTTCGCGCGTCCGCGCAGAGGCTACCCGTCTGAATATCCAGAAAGCACTTTCGGGCAGCAAGGATATGCTCACACGGATCGAAAAATTTGCCGACTGCCGCAGTAAAGACGTCAGTGAACGCGAAATATTTATCGTGGAGGGCGATTCCGCTCTCGGCGCCTGTAAGCAGGCGAGAGACTCCGCGTTTCAGGCGGTGATCCCGGTACGCGGCAAGATCCTCAATTGCTTAAAGGCAGATTATTCTAAAATATTCAAAAGCGAGATCATCACCGATCTCATCAAAGTCCTCGGCTGCGGCGTGGAGGTTTCCGGCAAGGCGGTGAATGGTGTGCCGGAATTCAATCTCGATAATCTCCGGTGGAATAAGGTCATTATATGCACCGATGCGGATTACGACGGCTTCCAGATCCGCACGCTGATCCTTACCATGATCTACGTGCTGATGCCTTCTGTCATCAAAGCGGGGCGGGTGTTTATCGCCGAGTCGCCGCTGTATGAGATCACCTGCGGGAAAGAGACCTGGTTTGCCTATACCGAAAAAGAAAAAAACGACGCTCTTGCCGAGATCGGTGAAAAGAAGTATACGATTCAGCGCTCCAAGGGGCTTGGTGAAAACGAAGCGGATATGATGTGGCTCACCACCATGAACCCGCAGACGCGCCGCCTGATACAGATCGAGCCCGACTACGACCCCCGCGCCATCGCCGACGCGTTTGATCTGTTCCTCGGGGATAATCTGCAGGGGCGTAAAGATTTTATTGCGCAGAACGGCCATCTGTATATCGACATGGCGGATCTCGTGTGAGAGGAGGGAACGTAAATGCCGAGAAAAAAGAAGAAAGAAGAAGATAACGGCGTAAAGGGGAATCCATTGCAGGATAACGCGCATATCCTTGGCGCCGGCGAAGTGGAAAACCAGAAAATCACGCAGACGCTGGAAGTCAACTATATGCCCTATGCTATGAGCGTGATCATGTCCCGTGCCATCCCCGAGATCGACGGCTTCAAACCCTCGCACAGGAAATTGCTTTACACCATGTATAAAATGGGGTTGCTCACCGGCGCGCGCAGCAAGTCCGCCAATATCGTCGGCGCGACCATGAAGCTGAATCCCCACGGCGATCAGGCGATCTACGACACCATGGTGCGTCTCACCCGCGGTAACGAAACGCTGCTGCACCCCTTTGTTGATTCCAAGGGGAATTTCGGTAAAGCGTATTCCCGGAATATGCAGTGCGCCGCATCCCGGTATACCGAAGCAAAGCTCGATTCCATCTGTCAGGAGTTGTTCCGGGATATAGACAAAGATGCGGTGGATTTCGTGCCCAACTACGATAACACCATGCTCGAACCCACGCTCTTCCCGGTCACGTTCCCGTCGATCCTTGTGAACCTCAATTCCGGGATCGCGGTGGGTATGGCCAGCAATATCTGTTCCTTTAATCTCCGGGAGGTGTGCGAAGCCACCGTCGCGCTGATCAAAGATCCCGATCACGACTGTACCGAAACGCTGAAAGCCCCGGATTTTTCCGGCGGCGGTTCCGTGATATACGAGCCCGATAAGATCCGTGAGATCTACCGTACCGGAAAAGGATCCCTGCGGGTGCGCGGCACGTGCGTTTACGATAAGAAGAACAACTGCATCGACATTACCGAGCTGCCGCCCACCACCACAAGCGAAGCGGTGATTGACAAGGTGATCGAGCTTGTGAAGGGCGGAAAACTGCGCGAGATCAACGACATCCGCGACGAAACCGACAAAACAGGCCTTAAGATCACCATCGATCTCAAGCGCGGCGCCGATCCCGATAAGGTCATTGCGTTCCTTTATAAAAAGACGCCGCTGGAGGATCCGTTCCCCTGCAACTTCAACGTGCTCGTTGGCGGCAATCCCATGACGCTGGGCGTAGCCGATCTCTTGCAGGAATGGATCGCTTTCCGCACCGAATGTGTCAAACGCCGCACCTATTTTGATCTGCAAAAGGCAAGGGAGCGGCTTCACCTGCTCAAAGGCCTGCAAAAGATTCTGCTTGACATTGATAAGGCGATTAAGATCATCCGTAATACCGATGAGGAAAGCGAAGTGGTGCCGAACCTGATGATCGGCTTCGGCATCGACGAAACGCAGGCGGAATACGTGGCGGAGATCAAGCTGCGTCACCTGAACCGGGAGTATATCTTAAAGCGTCTGGAAGATATTGAAAAGCTGGAGGAATCCATCGCCGATATGGAGGATATCCTTTCAAACAAAAACCGGGTAAAAAGGATCATTATCGACGAACTGAAAAAGGTGGCGGAAAAGTTCGGAAAGGATCGGAAAACCCGGATCATTTATGAAAACGAGATTTCCGATACGGACGTGGAAGAACCGGAGAACGATTATAACGTGATGCTGTTCTTCACCAAAGAGGGGTATTTCAAAAAAATATCTTTGCAGTCATGGCGTATGGGCAACGTGCACAAGCTCAAAGAGGGGGACGAAGTGATCTTCGAGGCGGAAGCGCCCAATTCCTCCGAGCTTCTGTTCTTTACCAATATGAATCAGGTATATAAATCCCGGGCTTCGGAATTTGACGAGTGCAAGGCGAGCTCTTTGGGAGATTTCGCCGGCAGTAAGCTCGAAATGGACGAGGGCGAAACCGCCGTGTATATGGCGCTGGTAAAAGAATACACCGGCTTTATGCTCTTCTTTTTCGAAAACGGCAAAGTGGCAAAGGTGGATATGGCGGCCTACGCCACGAAAACCAACCGGAAAAAGCTCATCAAGGCCTATTCCGATAAATCGCCGCTGGTCGCTGCCCGGTATATCCCCGAAGATGGCGAATTTGTGATCTCCACTTCCGCCGGGCGTTACCTGCTCTTCCATTCCGGCGCGATCTCCGCAAAAAGTGCCAAGGATACGCAGGGCGTGGCGGTGATGACACTGAAAAAAGGCCACCGCGTTGTAAAGGCGGAGCCTTACCGCGAGGGCAGATTTGTAAAGCCGGTTCGTTACCGGACAAAAACGCTGCCGGCCGCCGGCGCGATCCTGTCGGCGGACGATCAGGGCGAGCAGCTGAAAATGTAAATCAAAACGGAGGCGCGGATCATGACGGAGCTTGAGATCCTGGAGCGGGCGAAACAATATGTGACGAAACTGGCGAACGGCGTGGATCCCATAACGGATAAAGAAGTATCCGAAACGGACGTGGTGAATCAGGTCCGCGTTTCCCGCTGCCTCTTTTACGTGGCGGACGTTCTCCAGCAGGTGATCGATAACGGCGGCGCGGTTTCCGGTAAAGCTGCGCCGAAGAAACCGAAAAAGAAAGAGTTTGCGATTTCTCCAGAGGCGCTTGCAAAGTTTTCCTTTTATTCCAATCCTGTTTCCGTGTCGGAGATCGTACGCCAGCTCAACGACCTGTCGCATGCCGAGGATATGAAAAAACTGACCTATAATCAGGTGGCTGCATGGCTGCTCTCGGAGGATATCTTTTTTGAAACGGCGGAAGCGTCCGGCCGGCAAACCAAGCGCCCCACCGAAAAGGGCAGAGCGCTTGGGATTTCCACCGAAAAAAGAACAGGCCAACAGGGGGAATATACCGTCGTCGCCTTTGATCGGCAGGCGCAGGAATTTCTGCTGGGCCGTCTGCCCGAGATCCTTGCTTTTGTGCCGGAAAAACCGGAGCCGCAGCAGGCGGACGCAAAAAACACAGGAGCGCCGAAAAAGACAACCCCTGTTCGGTCTGTCAGCGATATTTTGAACACTCCTTGGACGGAGGACGACGATCTGTTCCTGCGGGAACTGTATCATCGCGGCGCGTCCATGGGAGATATGATGCTTTCGCTGCACCGGGAATCCTTTGAGATCACCGCCCGGATCAGGGCCTTGCATCTTGCGGACGAAACGTAAAGATACTTATAGAACAACGAATGGTATTTACCGAAGAAAAACTGAAAAAAATCCCCCTTGTGTCCTACACAAAGGGAGAAGAAGTATTAAACACCGTGACCCATGCGGCGGGGCTGCTGCTTTCCGCCGCTATCGTTTTTGCGTGCGTTTTTCCCGCGGTTCGGGTAGGCGACGCCATGCGGATCGTGTGCTCGCTGTTATATTGTTTCGGCACCACGCTCACGTTTACGATCTCTGCTTTGTATCACGGCGTAAAGCCCGGGAAGGCAAAACGGATCCTGCGCCTCACCGATCACTGCGCCATCTTTTTCGCGGTGGCGGGCACCGCTACGGGCTGCGTCCCGGCGGTGTACGATACCGTCGGCCTGCTGCCTTCCGTCGTGATGATCGTCGCGGGCTGGCTCGGGGCGATTCTGGGGCTGATCCTCACGCTGCGGGATTTTGAAGGTACCCGCGCCGCGCAGATGGCAATTTATATCGTCACGGCTTTTGTCTGCGCCGTCAGCGGCGGGGGCGCGTATAA
>CACZOP010000160.1 GCA_902782845.1 Oscillospiraceae bacterium
ATCCCCTTAAAGCCGTCGATATCAAATTCGTTCCGTCTTTCCCAGTCGAAGATCCCTTCGGCGTTGTGCCCCATCGTGTGCAGGGTGTAGTATTCCGCAAGATCCGCGTAATCGAGATACTTTTGGTCGCCGTATTTTTCGTGCAGATACATGCACGCGCCGATGAACGTGCCCTGCGTATAGGTAAAGTTCCAGGTGTCCTTGTGGCCGTCCGTGATCCAATACAGGTCGTACACCCTGCCGTCCTCATGGTCAAACAGCTCTTCTGTCGTCCAGTCCATGATCCGGACGGCTTTTTCATAGTAATCGTCGCAGCGCAGATACTTGCCTAAGAGACACGCCGCAATCGTCGCTGGGCATTGCACACAGGAAGCCTTGTTGACCGGATCCTCCATATTGCCCAGCAATCCGCCGCCCAGATCCTCCGACCAGCCGCGCCGGAACATCATATCGAAATTCCGTTTTGCGATGGTCAGGTAACGAAGCGTCCCCGTGTTCTGATACAGACGGCACAGGGCGATGGCGCCCCAGGCGATATCGTCGTTATACGGATTGGATTTCCATGAGGCGAACGGATTTCCCGCGTCAAGGAAGCTGTTTTTCGCAGTCGTTTCGGCATAACCGAGATAGGTTTTGTTGCCGGTCTGCTCGTAGGCGTCGAGGAACGTTTCAATGATCTCCGCGTCGCTCCAGAAGCAGGAGCCCTCAAGCCGGCCGTTATCGTAATATCTGCCGATAAAAGCCTCCATGATCGTATCGCCCATTTCCCGGTAGGAAAGGCCGGTCTCCCGGCTCACCGCCCGGTCGTCGGGCCAGAAGGCAAACGGGTCCGACTGCAGATTCCCTTTCAGGATCGCGTCGTAATACGCCGTGCATAAAAACGCGGAAGCGACGCCGTCCTGCGCCAGCAGCTCGGTGTAGTTTTCCGGATCGGAAGCGCCGGAGCAGAAGAACGGATCGTAAAAGCCGTTTTCGTCTTTTGTCTGCAGTTCCTTTTGCAATACGGCCTTCATATATTCCATCGGCTTCCGATCCTTCGCGGGGTCGACGGTATAATACTTTTCGTACGCCCGCGCAAGCCAGCCCACGCACCATGCTTTATAGATGGGGTTTGCGTTCATGGAGACGACCGCGGTCCCGTCTTCGGCTTCTGTTTCATTGAACATCAGCGGGATCGTCGCGCGCACCGTGGCGGCGGTAAGATCGTAGTATTCCTTTTCTCCCGTGAGCTCATACAGCAGGCTGCCCGCATAGATCATCGTCGCCTGGTTATAGATCCCTTTCCAGCCGCTCCTGTCGCCGGAGGCAACGTCGATATGGTCGATAAACAGATCGTTTTCACGAAGCGTCCCGTTCATCCAGTTGTAGATCCGCTTTCCTTTTTCAAGATACGCTTCCTTCCCGGTGAGCTGATAGGCCAGCAAAAAGGCGATGGCGGCGGGCGCGTTGGAGCAGGCGTTTTTCGTGCTGTAATCATAGGACCAGTAGACGCCGCCACCGAGCGCGTCGTCCCAGCCGGTCCAGATAAAATCCAGATTGGCAAGCGCAGCCTTGAGCAGACGCTTATCGTGGAGCTGGCTGCTGCCCAGCAGAAGCCGGATACACACCCACTCGTTGTCGTCGTAAAAATAGTCGCCCGCGTTGCCGGCGGTAGCGTTATAATAAGACGCGCCTTCGTATTCCGCTGTCGGCGTTGCGATCACGGCGTTTTCCACAAGATATTTTTCGAGGACGTTCGTGAGCGCGTCGCGGTAGGCGGCTTTCAGCTTCGCGCTGTTCGGAAACAGGCGGCAGGCGTCCGCCAGCGTCTCCGTCATGGAGGCGACGGACCAGACGTAGGGCATACCGCCGTCGCCCATGTATTCTTTGAATGCGTGCCCGACGGGATCGTAGCATTTGGAAAGGATCCGCGTCGTCAGCGCGTATCCCGCCGCGGCGAACGCATTTTCAGCCACCTTGCCCGCCTGTTTCACGGTACGGCCGCCGCACAGGGGCCCCGCGTACAAAAACAGAATGAGGCTCAAAAAAAACGACAACAATTTGGAACTCAGCATTTGTTTTCCTCCGCTTCTTCTTGTAATCGTCTGTGGTTTTGATTCCTGTATCTCCGTAAGCCGGAATCTTTTAAAGCGCGTCTTTGGGACAATTCTTAACGCATTCCATACACAAAATGCACTCTGTCCCGTTTTTCCGTTTTCTCGAATTGTCCGTTACATCAACGTCCATCGGACACACTTTCCTGCACTTTCCGCAGGATATGCATTTTTCCGTATCGCATTTGATCCTGATCAGGGAAAAGTAACTCATGGGCTTCAGAAATACCGTGACCGGACAAATATATTTACAGAACGCTCTGTTATCTTTGAACAGGAACGCGAGCGTGATTCCGACCCCATAATACGCAGCATTCCCTATGATGAAGGCCCAAAACATGATCCGTTCCAGATGTCCGACTTTTGCAAGGAAGAGTGACGCTGCGAAGATCAGCGACGCCGCGAATGTGATATATCTGATCCATCCGATCTTTTTTCCCGGCGTCTGCGGCGTTTTATAAGGAAGAAAATCCAGAATCATTGCCGTCCAGCATGCATAACCGCACCATCCCCGGCCAAAAAGCAGGGGGCCGAAGATTTTGGCAACGGCATAATGGATCGTGGCCGCCTCGAAAACACCTGTGAACAGATAATACCAGAAGCCCTCTATCTGCATGTTTTCGCCGCAGATCAAACCAAGATATATCAGCATATACGATCCAACGAGCAGCTGAGTGATCCTTCTCGCGTGTTTGTTCTTTCGGATAAACAGAAATACGCCGAGAGAAACTGCAAATCCGATATAAGAAAAGTTAAAAAGATAAAACAGGTTATCCTTTGTCAGCCACAGCGTAACCGCAACCGCTTCAAAGACCGCAAAAAACAGAATCGGCGTCAGGTATTTCTTTTTGGTCTTCATTTCATCACCTCTGCAGTTGCGGAAAGCTGTTTTTCAAGCGGCGGTCCATCGGTCGCGGCAGCGTGATTCTTTCCCTTCGGCCGGCAGCAACCCATAAACGCGCCGGAACAGATCAAGGCGATCACGCAGACTATCGTCATACAACATTATAACCCGGATGACCGGTATTTGCAAGTTCCAATGACGCAAAAAACTGCCGTTATCGTGCGGGCATATCCGAATTTGCTTTATTCCCACGAAAAAAGCCAGCCCCTGACCGAAATCAGAGGCTGGTTTTCTGTTAATTCTGTTCTTCCGTTCCGGCGTTTATCTGCCGAACATGGTTTTGAAGAAGTAGAAGATACCGTGGAAGAAGCCGACGAGGGCGCCGAAGAAGCCGGTATGGTACTGGCCGCAGTAGTTGCAGGGGCCGGAGCCGGTGGAAGAACCGGAGCCGTTGTTGCCGCCGTTGCCGCCGTTGCTGCCGGAGCCGTTGCTGCCGTCGTCGGGCGTCAGCCCGGCGTTCTCGTTGGCGGTGGTAACGATCGAGAAGTTACGGTCGATACTCTCGATGGTGTAGGTGCCGTCCGCGCTTCTGGGCTGACGTTCGCCGTTGATCAGCACGTAATAGTTTCTCGTGAGCCTGAAGGTCACTTTCGAGCCGGCGACGTAGGTCACCATCAGATCGCTGTTGATCGTCTGGCCGTTGATCACGTAGCCGCAGTCGCCCACGGTGTAGATCACCGTAAAGGTCTGATCCTCATTGTGCACCTGCGTATTGTCCCGTGTGCCGGTCACAACGATCGATCCCTTGGCCTTGCCGTCCTTCGTCTTCGCGATGATCGTGGCGGTGCCCACGGCATTGTAGGTCACCTGGCCGCCGTCCTTCGTTACGCTTGCCACGTCGCTGTTGGTGGAGGTCCACTCCACGTTCTGCGCGTCCGCGCCGTCGGGCGTCTTCGCCTGCAGCTGGATGGTGTTCCCGACCATCTGCATGGTGCTCATGCCGCCGGCGGTCACATACAGGTTGACGGTCGACTGGCTGCCCGCCGTTACGGTGACGGTTACGGACTTCATAAAGCTCTCGCCGTTTGCGTTCGTCGCCGTTGTGGTGATCACCGCAACACCGGCGCTCACACCGGTGATCACACCGTTCGCGTCTACCGTGGCAACACTCGCATCCTTGCTGGCCCAGGTCACTTCGCCTGCCGCTGCTTCTGCGTTGCCGGGCTGGACCAACGCCTTCACGGCGTCGGCGGACTTGCCGGCCTCCACCGTTACGCTCGTCTTGCTCAGCGCCATGCCGGTGGCGGCAAAGGCCTCCGTGTATCTTCCGGTGCAGCTGTTGCAGAAATAGGTCTTCTCGCCGTTCGCCGCAAAAGAGGTCGGATTGGCGGTGACCGCACTGTGGAAGACGCAGTTCTCGGTCTGCTTTTCGGTACAGCCCGCGTTCGTGCAGGTGCGGCTGTGCGTCCGGCTGCCTTCGTTCGCCGTCCATGCGCCCCAGACGTGTGCGTCGGTATTCGCCGGGATCGTTTCGGTCTTCGTGGCGCCGCAGATCTTGCAGGTGTAGAGTTTCGTGCCCTCGCTGTGGCAGGTGGGCGTCACTGTCGCCACTCCCTTATCCCAGCTGTGCGCCGCATATTCCACGTGGTTCGGATCATTCGCGCAGATCCGCTGATGATTTTCGGCGTCAACCGCGTTTTCGCCGACGG
>CACZOP010000161.1 GCA_902782845.1 Oscillospiraceae bacterium
GACTTTGCAAAGCATTCGCTGCAAAGGACGGCTCTGTCCTCACGGGGCTTGAAGGGGACTCTTGCTTCCCCGCCGCACTGGCTGCAGACCGTGACGAAATATTCTCTTTCGCCCTTCGCCGCCGCTTTGCGGGCGCTGCGGCATTCCTTGCAGCGCTGGGGCTCGTTCTCAAAGCCTTTTTCCGCGTAGAATTCCTGCTCGCCTGCCGTGAACACGAACTCTTTGCCGCATTCCTTGCATACAAGTGTTTTGTCTTCGTACATTTTGCTACCTCGCTCTTATTTTTTTCCCATCGTACGTTACGGGACTCTATCTTAAACAGCTGCGCTGTAAAGATCATGGGTTCTCTTTTATTTTTTTTATCTTATTCCGGATCCTTTGAAGGGCATTGTCGGCAGCTTTTTCGGTAATCCCGAGAAAAGAGGCGATCTCACGATAGCTGTATCCCTTCAGAAATAATTTGAGAACACTGTTTTCGAGCGAAGACAAATCATTTTCAAAGATCTGAAACCACTCAGACGTTGTTTCGTCGGAAATGATCTTATGTACCGGGTCGCTGTCTGCGGCAATTTCTACCGTGTCAAGAGGAATATAGGTGTTCAGCGGGCTGTTTTTCGGCGCGGCGTTTTCTTTTACCACCGAGCGCAGCCGGTTTTCCACACAGGCGGCGGCGAAAGCCGCAAAGCCCGCGCCCCGGTCGCTTTTATAGGCGTACACCGCCGAGAGCAGCGCCAGCATACCTTCCTGCACGATATCCTCCGGTTCCAGCGACACGCCGAAATAGTGTGAAGCCCGCGCCTGAACCAGCGGCCGGAACCGCTGCAGCAGGTTTCCCGCGGCCCGGGTATCGCCTGCTTGCGCCTGCGAAACGAGGACCTCGTCCGCCGGAGAATTGTTTGTGCTTGCGGTCATCTTTTTTCCTCTTTAATAATATAAACTAATCATACGGGAAAAAACGTTTTTTGTCAATAGTTTTTTTTGGATAATTTTATAAAAATCTATGAAAAAACAATGAAAGTCAACGGAAACCGACGGCTTTTACGGGATCAGGTTGGAAAAGAAGCGCGAAAGGATCCCGAGCAGCTTATGAAACTCCGCCAGCAGGAAGTCCAGAAAGCCCAGGTTCAGATAGGTCGGCGATACCACCCGGCTGCTGCCGGCGTTCTCGGCGGCGTTGAGCAGGAACGCCTGCGTATACAAAATGCCGCCCTCGCCGAAGACCTCCAGGCGCACGTAATCGCCCAGCGCGTCGCCGTAATCATCCAGATCGAACACGGCCGCGTCGGCTTTTTTTGTGTCCAGCAGCTTCCCGCCGGAAATCAGGCGCACGATCAGCGCGTCCCCGGCGGAAAGGGCGATCGTATTTTCCGCATCGTCCACCGAAATCGCGTTCACCGAGGGGAAGGAAGCGCCGGAAAAGCGCCCGTTTTCATCCAGTGTTGAGTAGGTGATCCCGATGTCCTCGTCCGCAGGCAGCTCGCCGCTTTCAATGGCTTCCACCCTTGCGCGCATTTCTTCCGCCGTGCCGGAAACCTTCTGATACAGCGCCGTTTCCCCGTAGAATTCTTTCAGCGCGGCTGCGATATCCATAAGCTCGTCGTAGTTGCCGAGGCAGTGGCTGGCGGGGAAGAATTCTCCGTTTTCCATGGCGTTCCTGAGCGCGGCGCTTGTGAGCTCCGGCATGAGCATCAGCGAGAAGCCTGTGTCGATCACGTGGACCTGATGCGCGTCGGAGGAGGCGATGGCGAACACGTTTTCGCCGTTTGCGGAAAAGCGGCGGAGCAGCTCGTCCCACAGAATGCGGTCGAAGCGGGTGCGGTTGTCTCCCTTGGAATTGACGTCGATGCCGATGCAGGCGTCGTATTTGCTGATGAGATTGGCGAATTTGTCGGTGTAGTAGCGGTAGGCGGGGTTTGTCTGGTCATAGGCGTTTTCGCTTCTCAGCTCGTACCGCGCCTTGGTGTATTCGCCGGGATGGTTGATGACACACACGCCGCCGGCCGCCGCCACGCCGCGCACCGCGTCCTCGTAGGTGGTGACGGAGTTATCGGCGTAATCCGCGAACCAGCCGTTCACGTGGGCGTTCACCGAAACCGCGTTGTTTTCGATGCCGTAGGGCACGCGCAGGATCACGCGGCCGTTGTCGGCGGTAAGGTAATCGTCGCCGTTTGCGGCGGCGCCGCAGGTGTAGGAAACGCCGTTGTCAAAGGCGCCGCTGTCTCCGAGATACTGCAGGTCTCCCCCTGTCCGGCCAAGCGTTTCCAATACGCCGTGAATGAGCTTGTTGGGGTTCGGTTCGCTCCAGCTGTAGTTCACCGTGCCGTGGTCGGTGGTGGCCACGATATCAAAGCCCGCTTCGAGATGCCGCTCGATGGATTCCTTCAGCGTGCAGCTGCCGTCGGAAGCGTTGGTGTGGGTATGCAGCGCCGTTTTATAGGTGCGGACCGTTTCCCAGTTCACGTTCGCGTAAGGGTTTGTGATCGCGATGGCGTCGTCCGCCGCGCCCGCATGGAACGGCAGCGCGAAGGCGCACAGCAGCGTCAGTGTCAGCAGGAGAGAGAGTCCTTTTTTCATGGCTTTCATGGGGGTACCTCCGTATGTATTGTTTTTATTCATTGTCTTTTTCCGGCGTGGCCGCGGCGCAGAGGCAGTCCACCCGCGCGGCGCCGAAGATCATCAGGGTTTTCGCCGCTTCGTTGAGCGTGTTGCCGGTTGTATGGATGTCGTCCACCAGCAGAATGCGTTTGTTCTCGATCTGCGGAAGCCGTTTTTTGTCTGGCTCGAAGGCGCCCAGCAGATTGCCCTGCCGCAGGAGCATCTTCAGCTCGTGCTGCCGTTCGGTTTTTTCGGTTTTCTTCAGCAGCGGCAGTACGGGCAGCTCCAGGATCGCGCCCACGGCTTCCGCCAGCTCCCGCGCCTGGTCGTAGCCTCGCCGCCGTCGGTCCCGGGGGTGCATCGGCGCAAAGCACACCGCGTCCGGGGTGAGCGTCAGCTCCCGCCGCCGGAGCGCGTCCGTCATTTCTTTGGCGAAGGGGGCGAAAAGATAGGTCCCTTCGCGGTATTTCATCCGGTGGAGGGCTTTGCGTACCCGGCCTTCGTAATAAAACGGGAAGGTCAGCGTTTCAAAGTATTGCCGGTTCCCGCAGACGCAGCGTTTTTTCCGTAGCCCGCAAACGGGGCAGCGCGCGCCCTCGCCGTCGGGGTGCAGACGCAGCGGGCTGCAGTTTTCGCAGAGGGTGCAGGGGCCGGTCTGCAATTCGCCGCAGACGCAGCAACGGTTTGGGTAAACGATATGCGGCGCTTTCATATGCCGAACGCCCGCAGCGCCCGCCGGACCTCCGCCAGCGGGAAGCCCACTACATTATAGTAGTCGCCCCGGATGCCTTTTACCAGCAGGCCGCCTTTGGTCTGTATGCCGTAGCCGCCCGCCTTGTCGAAGGGCTCGCCGGTGGCGACGTATTCGCTGATTTCTTCTTCTGTCAGCGGATAGAATTCCACGTCCGTGGCAACGTGGAAGCTTTTTGTCTGCGCCGCCGCGCGGATATAAACCCCGGTGTATACGGTGTGGATCCTGCCCGAGAGCGCCCCCAGCATTGCGCGGGCTTCGGCTTCGCCGCGGGGCTTCCCCAGCACTTTGCCGTTCGCATAAACAACGGTATCCGCCGACACCACCACGTCGTTTCCTTCGCAGCGCTCAAACACCGCGTCCCCCTTTTGCTTTGCCAGATATTCCACCAGCGCGCCGGGGGCGAGCCCCGCGGGGGCGGTTTCGTCCGCGTCGGAGACGCGCACCGTAAAATCGTCGGTGATATAGCGCATCAGTTCCCGCC
The DNA here is from genome assembly GCA_902782845.1 of Oscillospiraceae bacterium. Taxonomy (GTDB): domain Bacteria; phylum Bacillota; class Clostridia; order Oscillospirales; family Acutalibacteraceae; genus RUG806. The sequence goes on from CACZOP010000161.1 coordinate 3,831, forward strand.
GCCGGGGAGAGCCGGACGCAAGGATCAGCGCCATCCGTCGGTTCCTCCCGCCCCGGCCGTCATCTGCTTCAGGGCTCTGGCCAGCTGATCGGGGCAGGAGGTGCCGCGAAAGCCGCACTGGATCCCCGAAAGCGTGCCGATCACTTCCTCGGCAGGCCGGCCTTCCACCAGCTTCGCCACCCCCTGGGTGTTGCCGTTGCAGCCGCCCTGAAAGCGGACCTTTTTTATGATATTGTTGTCGTCAAGTTCGATGTCGATCGCCCGGGAGCAGGTCCCGGAGGTTTTGTAGGTATAGGTCATTCTATTGCTCCTGTTTCTTTTGTTGCTTTATACTGAAAAAATCAGCAGATCCTGTTTTTGATCCCGAAGAACGCCGACAGCCGTTCCCAGCGGCGGAAGAACCGGTTGAGGAGTTTGTTCAGGAGCGGAAGTCTCTCTTTGGCGCCCACGGGCGTCTGCGGGACGGCGAAAGCGTTGTAGGGCGTTTGCCCGCCCGGCAGGTCCGTGCCCACCACGGTGCCGGCAACGGTGCCAGCTTCTGCATAGTCCCACGGCTCGAAGCCGTTTTCGATCGCGGGGGAGTTTTCGTCCAGCGTGAAATCAAAATGCAGCGGGTCTCTGAACATCGGGTCCGCGATCAGGTTCTCTCCGAGGAAGCGTCTGCGCCGGGCGGTTTCAACCGACATCGCCCTGTCGGCGTCGCCGTCTTTCAACACGAACAGGTTTTTGCCGTTCGAAACGTCCCAGAGCAGGTTGCCCCGGACGGTGGACGCGACGGGATCTGTCATGTGGCTGAATGCCGGCGTTTTGCCGTCGGTGAGAATGATGTTGTTGTAAAACTCCGCGGTTTTGTGGTCCTCATAGCGGGAGACCACCCGCACCTGTGATTCTGCGCTCAGGGCAAAAATGTTGTTTCTGATCACGTTGTCCGCGCCGTAGTGCAGGTGGTAGGCGTCGCTGCCGCAGGCATAGGCGAGATTCTTTTCCACTGTGATTTTTGAGGAACCTTCATCCAGATAAACGCCCCAGCCGCCGTAGCCGCCCTGCCCCGGGTCGGCCGCCACGTTGTGGATCACGTTGCCCGAAAGCACGGTGCCGGGCTGCACGCCCAGCATATAGATGCCGCCCATGTCCGAAAGCCAGCCCTGTCCAATGTTGTAGATCAGGTTGTCGCAGATACGGTTGTTGAAGGTCACGTTGTAGCCGTAGCCCCATACCCAGCCGCAGGAGATGGCGGTGTAATAGCCGTCGCGGATCTCGTTATGCGAAACGTCCACGGAATTCGCGTGGATCACCAGGATCCCCACCGCGTTGAAAAATTCGCGTCCGTAGCCCGAAACGAGATTGTTGGTCACACGAATGTTTTTCGTTACTTCCGGGTCGTCCGCAGGCACGTTTTTCCCGCGGATGAACACGGCCTGCGCGCCCACGTGTTCAAACAGGCAGCTGTTTACCTCCGCGTCCTGCACGCCGCTGCCGAAATACACGGCGCAGGCGGCGACGTCACGGAATTCGCAATGCTGCAGCGCTACGTTTTTTGCGTTTTCAAAGCTGACGCAGGGCGCGGCGTCGAAGGCGGCCTGCGAAGACAGATCCCGCTCTTTATTTCCCCGGGGGATCCGGAAGCCGTTGCCCCGGAAAATGATATTCTCAAAGGCGACGCCGTTTACCCCGTCCGCCGCGATCATCGTTTCGAGGTCGGAGCCCCAGAGCGTGAGGCCGGCGGCGTTTTCTCCGTCAAAGGGGATATACCACAGCGTCCCGCCTGCTTTATCCAGATACCATTCGCCCGGCGCATCCAGCGCTTCAAACACGTTTTCAAAAAAGAACCGGTCGTTTTTTCGCACCTCCATGCTGGTGGGGCGGGAGAACGTCATGTGGCCGTTTGCGCTGTCGTAGGTTTTCACCGTCAGCATTTCGTCTTTCCAGTAATGGAGGATCCGGATCAGCACGTCCGTCTGATTCCGGAATACAGGCACCTCCTTCGGGTTGACGTACATTCCCCGGTAGGCGTAAAAGATCTTGTCCTCTTTCAGGTTGTCCACGTCCGCGTCGGAAACGTCCTTCACCGTCAGGTAGCCGGTTTCCGGATAGCGGGGCCTCGAAAGCGCCCGGTCGGCGCTGAACAGCACGTTGAAGTCGGCGTTCCCCACGTCCTTTCTGAACGCCCGCACGCCGTTGACCGTTGCTTCTTCAAAACCGGTATAAGGCGTTCCGGCGGTGAAAACCACCCGCTCGCCGTTATACGCTTTGTAGGTCACGTCGCTTTTATCGGTTTCGTCAAAACGGACCGTTTCTCCGATCGTATAGCTGCCCTCCCGGAA
>CACZOP010000162.1 GCA_902782845.1 Oscillospiraceae bacterium
CTTAATGCTGCTCGGTTCCCCGCCTGACATGGTTCGCGGCGCTCCGTCGCACAGGACCAACACGCCGCATGACAGAAGCAAAATTCATATTTCAAATCTTTTATTTATTATAATATATGAAGTCGGGTTTGGCAAGTGTTTTTTTGCAAAAAAAAGCAAGAAAGCTCAAAAACCGTTTTCCGGCAGCGCCTCCGCCTGCGTTCCCTGCGATTGAAACGCCGCGATCGAAGCGTCCGTTACCGGGATCACGCAGAAATGCACGCATTGGCCGATGGCAAAATAAGGATACACCGCCACGCCGTTTCTGTAATACAGGATCTGCGGCACAGCCCCGTGGGTATATCCTTCTTCGTTCGGGAGCACGTGATCGTAGGCGTAGTCGTTCAGCGTCCGGATCAGTCCGCGCAGCGTCTCCTCCGGCACGTCGGGGAAGAACACGCGCAGCACATAAAAGCACATGTCCTCGTATTCCTCAAACATCCCCTGATCGTAGCCGTGGTCGTCAAAATCCACGGTGATCTCCTGGATCAGCTCCGCGTCGGCGGGAACGTAAACCGTCAGAGAGGGCAGCGAATGAACCCGCTCGTCTCTTGAAAACAGATAACACACGGTATCGTGATCGCTCTGGATGGAGGTGTGGTTCAGCACTGCGCCCCAATTCTGCTGCGGCGGCAGCAGCCGGACGGCACGGTCCTTCCAGTAGAACCCGTTGAAGCTGTCGATAAAATCGGCCATCGAAACAGAAAATACCAATTCGTTTTCTCTGTGGGCGGCAACCTCCGGCGATAGGATCTTCTGCGCCGCGGGCGCATGCAGCAGCGCGGCAAGGCTTTCGGCCTCGGCGTCCGCCGTGGTTTCCTCCTCCGCCTGCCGGATAGATTTCACATCCCCTTCGCCGTCGCCGGCAAACAGCGCGCCCAGGAACAAAACGGCGGCGGCGATCATCAGCAATAACAGGGCGGCCCCGGTCCCCAGAAGGACGGGCTTTATCAACCGCCTCGCGCGGCGCTCCCCGCGGGCGTCTTCTTCGGGCGCTTCCGAAACGTCCGGATTCTTTGTCTGTTCTTCGTTCTTCACGGTTCAGCCGGTCACCTTCCGTTATTTTTTCTTTTCAGCAGGCTCAGGGCGTTGAAAAGCAGGCCCACCGCCGCGATCACCGCCGCCAGCAGGTTGGAATACATACAGGCCGGCACGGCGCCCTGCTCTTTGTAAACGATCACGTTCAGCACGAAAACGAGGGCGGCGATCAATACGAAGGAAGCGGCCGACATGATCCCGAACGCCGCGGCCTTCTTTTTGTTCGGCGTGTCCGCCATGAACAGCCGCACGGTCCCGAGCCAGAGCGGGAAGACCGCACACACCGAAAACAGCAGCAGCAGCACGTAATACAGCAGAATATGCTTCCACGCAACAAACACGCGGACAATGGGGAAAGCCAGCGCAAAGGCGGCCGCGACGGCAACGGCGGCGGCAATGGGCGGATAGGTTTTCTTTTTCACACACAAAACAACCGTCGCCGCCGCAAGGAGCAGCACGCAAACGCCGGCAATCACCGCGATCACGGTGGAAGCGCCCTCGTTGTTATCCCATTCGTCCGGCACGGAAAACGCGGAAAACGTCAGCTCGTCCATGGTTTTTCCCTCGTTGTAGCGCGTGACGCCGAGGGCAAGGATATCGTTATACAGGCGCTTGTTCTCGTTCATCCATTTGGTGAAAAACAGCCCCCGCTTAAATTCACCCAGCTTGTTGCAGGCCTTATAATACCGCCAGGAGATCTCGCTGCGTTCCACCCGCGCCAGCGCGTCGGGATCCTCCGACGCGGCCTCTTTCGCCAGTCCCCACAGCTTATCCGCCTTCTGCACAAGGCTCTTCGATACGTCGTGCAGCGTGTATCTCATTTCGGCGCCGATGGGAAGGTGCGTTTTCTCCGCGGACGCGGCGTCCGCACCGTCCCCCTCCTCCTGCCGGGCTTCGTGCCCGCCGGCGTGCTCGCCGACCAGACGGAGGAAATCGCCGATCGCGCCGCCCGCCGCGCCGTAATAGGCGTCTAAGAATTCTTTCGTGCAGGCTTCGTAATCGCAGTAGGGATCCAGCATCAGGCGGGAAAGCAGATAGGCGCGCAGGTCGCCGAACTCGGTGTTGCACTCGCTCATATAATAGTTGCCTTCCTCATACACGCCCACCACGCTGTTCTCATAAAAGGTCTGCAGGTTGGACTGCAGCACGCCGAAATCCGGGAACAGACCCAGCGTATGCGAGTAGTTGGTGGTATAGTCCCAGATATACAGCCGGTCGCTGATAGCTGCCCAATCCCTGAGGTCCGCCATGAATGCCGCGTTCTGCCCGCAGCCGGGGTCGTTCAGCGGATGGCTGAAGCAGCACTCGATGGAACACAGCCGCACACAGACGTTTTCCTTCGGCACGATGCCCTTGGGCGCGTGGCGGGTATACTGATAGGCAAAGGTGTCCACCACCACGTCCGGATGGGCGCTGTGCGCCACGGCGTCGGCGATCTGGTTCACAAACCAGAGCATCAGCCCCGACTGCCCGCCGTAGCGTTCGGCGATGGCGGCGCAGTTCTCGCATTCGCAGTAATCCTGATTGTCGTCCTGCGTCACGGAAATGATATTCAGGTTGCCGTTATCCGCGTAGCCCTCGCTTATCAGGCGCAGCACGTCCTCGATGGCGCGGTTCACCACTGCGGGGCTCGAAAGGCACAGCTGGGTCGCCTTCCGCTCGCCGTCCACCAGCGCGAAATACTCGGGATGGCTCTCGAACAGCTCGCTTTCAGGAACGATCGAGTTGGTCAGGCTGTGGCAGAAGGTAATGTAGTTCACCTTGCCGCCGTCCTCCGCCTCCAGCGGGCTGTAGGTGCCGTTGAGCCCGTTTGCCAGCGCGAAGGTCCGGTCGCGAGGGCTTACCCAGTCGGTATCGAGGTATTCAAAAAAGGGCTTGTAGGTAAAATCGAGGTCTGCGGGGACTTTCAGCTCCGTAAGCACGGGGCTGACCGTAACATCGGCCGCATACACCCCGTAGCCGCAGCAGGTTTTAAGAAAGTAATAAACGCCGTTGATCAGCCCGCGGCTGTCGGGCGCGGTGATCCGCAGATTTTTGTCCGCCCGCAGGGTGAAGCCGCCCCGCTTTTCAAACGCCTGCTCCGTCAGCGAAAGCGAAATAAAATGCCCATGTTTCCCGTCGGCGTAAAACGTGGCTTCATAGTCCGCCGCCGCGGGACGCAGCACCTCCGGCCGATATCCCGTCATATTTTCTATGGCGTCCCGGAGGATCCCCGCCGCGTTTTCCTCGGCGGCCCGCGCGCGCTCCGGGATCAGGATCGTCAGCGGCGACGTTTCCTTCTCCGCATCCTTAAACAGCAGAAGATCGCCCGTTTTTTTCTCCGCCGCCGGCGTTTTTTCCTGTGTTTCCGCCGTCTTCGCGGCAACGGTCGTTTCTTCCGTCAAACGCGTCGTCCCGGTTTCTTCCGCTCCGGCGGCAGCAGCGCCGAGCAAAAACAAGGCGACCAGCAAAAGGCTGAGGATCCCGCGCTTCACATTTCGTTTTTTCATTTTTTTACCTCTCTCCCGGATCATCGTCTTCCGACCCGCCGCCCGGCGGACCGTCGGTCTGTTTTTCAGAAACATCTCCGACCCTGCTCCGAAAAGGGAACAGGGTCGGCATCATTCAATCCGTTGATTTCTGCGCCACCGCGTCCATCAGATCCGTCACACACTGGTGACGTTCACCGAAGGATTTGAGTCCCATCACGATGGCGATATAATTCTGCCCGTCCACCTCGCAGGCGGCGATCAGGCAGTAGCCCGCGTCGTCGGTAAAACCGCCCTTCAGACCGTAGACGTGGTCGTTGTAATAATACTTTTCGGGACGAAGAAAATGATTGGTGGTGTCCCACTCGAGCGTCGTCTCTTTTTTGAGCACATAGTGCGGACAGGCGCAGATCTTAACAAGCACGTCGTTTTTCAGCGCGGCTCTGGCAAGAAGCAGCAGATCTCCGGCTGTCGTGCACTGGCCCTTTTCGTCATAACCGTCCGGCGTTTTGGCAAGCGTATGCTCCATCCCGAATTTCCATGCGGTCTCGTTCATTTCGCCGACGAACCATGCCACTGCCGCCTCCGGATTCTTTTCGCCGGTCATTTTTCTTGCCACGTTCGCCGCAACGCAGTAGGCGGCGTCGTTGCCGCTGGGCAGCATCATGCCGTAGAGCAGCTCCTCCAGCGTCATCGTCCATCCCTTTTTGATGTGGCAGCGGGAGGAATCCCAGGCGATCAGATCGATCTCCTTGCCCACGGTGAACGTCTCTTCCGGCTTGCAGAATTTCAGCGCCGTTAATGCCGTTAAAAGCTTGAGCAGGCTTGCGGGCGCAGTTTCCTCGTTCGCGTTCTTTTTATAAAGCACCGTATTGGTGTCCGCACAGTAGAACAACGCGCGCGGCGCGCTGAGCTTCACCGACAGCATCTTTCCTTCCGCCGGCGGCTCCAGATAATAGTCCGCAACGAAATCCTTTTCCAGGCCCACGGCAAAGCGAAGGATCAGCCGCGCGTCGGCGGAACTGATTTCACGATCCGCGTCCACGTCGATCCGCTCGAAGTTATCGCCGGCCTCGTCCAGCCCCACGGACACACGCAGCGCGATGCGCGCGTCCTCAGCCGAGATCGCGCCGTCGCCGTTCGCGTCGCCGTAGATCGTTTTCGCGGAACCGAACGCGGCAAGCTGGAACAAAAGCGCTGTTATACAGGCAGCAGCCGCAAA
>CACZOP010000163.1 GCA_902782845.1 Oscillospiraceae bacterium
GATTTACGTGGAATACAACCGATACATCTGCGCGTACAGGCCGTTTTGCCGCATCAGCCGGTCGTGGGTGCCCTCTTCGCTCACGCCCTCCTCCGTTAAAATCAGAATGCGGTCCGCATTTTTTATGGTGGTCAGGCGGTGGGCGATGGTAAGCGTGGTGCGGCCGGCGCTCAGCCGCTCCAGCGCAAGGCGCACGCTGCGTTCGCTTTCGTTGTCCAGCGCGGAGGTGGCTTCGTCCAGAATCAGCACCGGCGGATCCTTTAAGAACACCCGGGCGATGGAAATGCGCTGCTTCTGTCCGCCCGAGAGCTTCACGCCCCGCTCGCCCACGTAGGTGTCAAAGCCCTTGGGCAGCGCGGTGATAAAGTCGTAGGCGTCCGCGTTTTTTGCCGCCTGTATGATCTCTTCTTCGGTCGCGTTTTCTTTGCCGTAGGCGATGTTCTCCCGTACGGTGCCCGAAAAGAGATACACGTCCTGCTCCACCAGGCCGATGTTGTCGCGCAGCGACCGGAGGGTGTAGTCCGCAATGTTTTTGCCGTCCAGCAGGATCTCGCCCGCCGTTGGCTCGTAAAACCGGGGGATCAGGGCGCAGAGGGTGGTTTTGCCTACCCCGGAGGGGCCTGCCAGCGCCAGATGTTCGCCGGCTCTGATCTTCAGGTCCAGATGCGTAAGCACCGGCGGCCCGCTTTCTTCGTAGGCAAAGGTCACGTCCGAAAACACGATCTCGCCCTTCGCGTCCGTAAGGGGCACGGCGTCTTTTTTATCGCTGATCTCGGGCGCGGTATCTAAAATCTCCCCAAAGCGCTCCACGCCCGTGATGCCCCGGTAGAACTGCTCGGCAAACGTCACGATGGTGCGGATGGAGGCAAAAAGAGTGGCGACGTATAAAAGGTAGGCGAAGAGATCCGCCGCGTTGATGGCCTTATGCAGCATGAAAAAGCCGCCCGCCGCCACGGTGACGATATACATCAGCCCGTCGAACAGGCGGTTCACGCAGCCGAACGCCCCCATCACCCGGTAAAAATACGCTTTGACGCCGTAGTATTTTTTGTTTGCCCCGGCGAAGCGGCGGTTTTCTTTTTCTTCCCCCGCAAAGGCCTTCACCACGTGGATCCCCAGCAGGCTGTTTTCGGTGGCGGCGGAGAGCTCGCCCATCTCCTTGCGGACGTTTTTGTTGGCGTCCTTCATCCTGCGGTTAAAGCGGATCATGCAGAAAACCATACACGGCAGCATGGCGAAGATGAGCAGCGTCAGCGGCACGTTGATGCCGAGCAAAATCACAAACGCGCCCACGATCTTGATGCCCGCGATAAAGAATTCCTCGGGGCAGTGGTGAGCAAATTCCGTCACGTCGAACAGATCGCCGGTGAGACGGGAGATCAGCACGCCCACCTTTGCGTCGGTATAGAACGAAAACGAGAGCTTCTGCAGATGGGCAAAAAGATCCCGCCGCATGTCCGTTTCGATCTTTGCGCCCATGATGTGGCCCATGCTGTTCATATAGTAGGAGGCGGCGGCGTCCAGCAGACGCAGGGCGATATAGATCCCTGCCGAAGTGAGGATGATGTTTGCCGTCAGGGAACCGTCGGACGCGGCGTTGGTGATCCGCCGCACCATCATAGGCAGCACCAGCTCGCATACGGTGGTGAGCGCCGCGCAGAGCAGGTCGAAGCACATGGTGCCGAGGTAGGGCTTATAATAGGGCAGGAGCCGTTTTACCGCCTGCAGCGTTTCGCCGGAGCTCAGCTTTTTTCGCTGCGCCTCTTCCTGTGCTCCCGCGGGGGGTTGTTTGATTTCTTTTGTTTGGGGCGCGTTTTCTTCTGTTTTCATTGCAATCTCCTAAGAAAAAAACCCGAAGGGGCGCTTCGGGTCCGTTGGGAATCGAATATGGAGATCCGGGGCGGAATTACCTGCACCGCACGATGCCGCGGTCGAGCACGTCCTCGCCCAGATGCCAATAGGGCGTCAGCACTTCGTAGGCAATGCCGGGATAGATGACGCCGCCGCCCGCAAGGTCATAGTAGTCGGCGGAGGTTTCGCTGCCGGCCACCAGGGTTTCCTGATCCCGGAGGATCCCGGCGCGTTCAAAGATCTTCACCAGCTTTTTCGCCTTTTTGATAAAGATCTTTCTTGCCTTGACGGGGCCTTTCTGGCTCCATTTGCGGTAGCCGCCGAACATTTCGGCGTAGATCGCCTTGAAGCCGTTGTCTTCGTCGCAGGCAAACACCCGCTCGTGCCAGGCGGCAAACAGCTCGCCCTGCATCACGTTGACGCCGTTCGCAAGGGCAAACATGGGCTCATACATGCCGCTGAACTGCTGGGCGTTCATGCGGATCCCGGCAGCCAACACGTTCGGTTTGGAATTGGGGTTGTTGCCGTACATCCGATACAGGATGAAGGCGCCGGCCGCTGCGCCGCAGCCCGCGGCAATGAGGATCACGATCACGACCTGATTTCCGAATAGTATCATAACGGTTATCTCCTGCATGCCGTTCGCCGCCGTGCGGAGACGAACGAGCCTGTTTTTTCATGTTTTGATAAATAACATTATAAAGAATCCGGCAGCTTTTGTCAACAATCCCGCAAAAATAATTCCGCCGGCAAATAAAATTATCCGGCGCTTATTTCCGGCGGCGGAGCATATCGCCCTTTCGCAGCGGATAGGGGCAGGACAGGCGCAGCGTCTCCTGCACGAGGGCGGCGTCGTCCAGCGTTTCCCCCGCGGCGTTTTCGATCCGTGTGACCGGGAACGACAGCCCCATGCTGTTTGGGGATAAAATCTCCAGCACGTCCCCCACCCGGAAGCGGTTGCGCATCTCCACCGTGCAGACGCCGTTTTCGCTGTCGCCGGTGACCGCCGCGATAAAGTCGCAGTCGGAATGATAAAGCCCGTCGTTAAACGGGTCGTTTTTTGCGGCGCCGAAGAAAAAGCCGTCGGCATAGGGGCGGTGTGAGGCGCACGAAAGCTCCGCGTCGCAGTCGTCAAGGCTTGCTTTGCCGTCCATATACTGGCGGTAGGCGTTCACAACGGTGGCCACGTAATAGGCGGATTTCATCCGGCCCTCTATCTTAAAAGAGGCGACCCCCGCCGCCGCCAGCCGGTCCGCAAGGCGGATGGCGTTCAGGTCCGTTGAGCTGAGCACCGCGGTCGCTTCGCCCGCCTGCACAACGGGGATGGCGGTGTTCGCGCGCTGCTGTTCCACTAAATAGTAGTTCCAGCGGCAGGGCTGGGCGCATTCGCCCCGGTTGCCGCTGCGGGCAGCCAGTGCGGAGCTCAGAAGGCAGCGTCCCGAATAGGCCATGCACATGGCGCCGTGGATAAACACCTCCAGCTCGGCGCCGTCGGTGCGACCCGCAAGCTGTTCGATCTCCTCCATCGTCATTTCCCGGCCCAGCACCACGCGGGAAGCGCCCAGCTGCCGGTAGATCTGCACGGTTTTGTAGTTGAGGGCGTTGGCCTGTGTGCTCACGTGGATGGGGATCGCGGGGCAGGCCTCCCTTATGGCGGCGATCACGCCGAGATCCGATACGATCACCGCATCCGCGCCCATGTCGTACAGCGCCTTTGCATAGGCGCCCGCCGTTTCGATCTCCCGGTTTTTGGCAAAGCAGTTCACCGTCACATAGATCTTTTTGCCTTTTTCGTGGGTCCGGCGGATCGCTTCCTTCAGCGTTTCCATCGAAAAGCCCGCCGCCTCGGCGCGCAGCTGCAGAAACGGCCCGCCGCAATACACCGCGTCCGCGCCGAAATACAGCGCCGCTTCCAGATTCTCCATGCTCCCCGCGGGAGCCAGAAGTTCAACGTTCATCATAGATCAGTAGCACAGCCGCGCGATCACGTCCGCGTACATTTTGGCGGTGGCAAGCAGCTCCGACAGGCGGGTGAATTCATCCGCCCCGTGGATGCGGTAGTCGGTGCCCGGGAATTCCACCCCGAAGGCAACGCCGCCCTCCACGTCGTGCACATAGGTGCCGCCGCCGATGGCAAGGCACTCGCCCTTTTGCCCCGTGTGGTCTTCATACACCCGCAAAAGGGTCTGCACCAGCGGGGAATCCGCCGGCACGTAGTGCGCCGGGCGCATTTCGGGGTCTCCCTCAAAAGCAAAGCCCGCCGCCGTCATCTTTTTTGCAATGGGGGCCTTTACGGTGTCTTCGGCAGCCGAAATGGGGCTGCGGATGTCGATCCCGCAGGTAAAAACGCCGTTCTCAAACGAGAAAACGCCGAAATTCAGCGTCAGCGCGCCCGAAAGCGCGTCCGCCTGTTTTACGCCCATGCTTTTGCCGTCGGTTTCCCCGTGGGGGAAGAGCAGGGCGAGGGCGCGCAGGGTTTTAAAAGTCTCGTTTTCGGTCAGAGGGAGCCGCAGCAGAAGGGAGAGCAGCGCCGTCTGGGCGTTGTTGCCCTTTTCGGGCGAGGCTGCGTGGGCGCCGACGCCCACAGCAAAAATCTCCGCCGTGCCGTCGCCGCGCGTTTCCACCGTGAAGTCCACGCCGGTTTCCGCCCGGGCGTCTTTTGCGGCCGTTTGCAGCGTCTCCGTTTTCACGCCCTTCACGCGCGCCCGCGCTTTTGCGGGGACGATATTTGCCGTTTTGCCGCCTGTGAACGAAACAAGAACCGCGTCGCCGTCGTTTGCGGCGGTTTTTGTAAAGGTCGGGACGAACCGCCCTTTTTCCAGATTGATCAGCGGATAGTCCGCGTCCGGCGAAAGGGTATAGGGGAGCTTGGGGCGTTTTGAAAAATAATGCTCCATATCCTCGCTGCCGGTTTCCTCGCCGCTGCCCAGCACCAGCCGCACGCCGGTTTTCGGCATGCCCAGCACCGCTTTGCAGGCGTCCATGGCATAGAGGCAGGCAAGGGCGGGGCCCTTGTCGTCGGTGGTTCCGCGGCCGTAGAGCGTGTCGCCCTCCACGGTGAGCCGGAATGGCGGCTTTGTCCAGCCGTCGCCGGCTTCCACCACGTCCAGATGCGCCAGCAGCAGAAGGTCCGGCGCGTCTCCCATATCCAGCTCCAGCGCGTAATTATCGTAGTTGACAGCCTTGTAGCCGTGGGCGGCGGCGATGGTTTCCGCAGCCGTCAGCGCCGCGGCGCCGCCTTCCCCGAAGGGCTTGCCGGGCAGGGGAGCGCTGCGTACGCTGTTCACTTCCACCAGTGTTCTCAGGTCGGCGGTGATCGCCGCGCCCTGCCCGTCGAGATAGGCGTTCAACTGTTCCGTATGCAATTTGTCCGTCATATCGCTGTTCTCCTGCTCATCGCTTGTTGAGCACCGACCGGCTGCCGTAGAAATAGATGTTGGTCATAAACGTCGCCATCTCCTGCGGCTCGATCTGCATGCCGTCGTACATCCAGTTGAGGATCAGCTCCCAGAAGCCCGCCATCGCGTAGCTGGTAAGATACCGCTTGGGTTCGGTTTCCGGGAAGATCGTCGTGGTGTCGGGAATGCAGCGGAGCAGGCCGGTCTTGATGCGCTTTGTCAGATTGTTTTTCGGGTCGTTGCCGATCACGAATTTGCAGATGCGCTCGTTTTCCTTGCAGAACACCAGAAAACGGGTAAGATACTGCACGAAATCCCCCACAGTGTTGAACTCGTCCGCTTTTTTGATGACGTCCTCCTCAAACACGCTGTAGATCTCGTCCTGGATCTGCACGATCATGTCGTCGATATCCTTGTAGTAAAAATAAAAGGTGGAGCGGTTGATGTCGGCGGCGGCGGTCAGCTCTTTCACCGTGATCTCGTCCGCCGTTTTTTCATCCAGCAGACGGAACAGACAATCCCGCAGCGCTTTTTTTGTCCGTTTCACGCGGCGGTCCTCGCTGCGCTTTTCTTCTCTTCCTGCCATAATAAAACCTCCTGTTTATTATACAACAAAAATATCATATCATACACAAGACGGATATGCAACTGTTTTTTTCTTTTTTTGCGTTTCCGGAGAGCGGAAAGCAGACGTCCGAAGGCAGGCGGGATCTCCGCAGTCACAGGAAAGCGGCCGCGCAGAGCGCTTCCCGCTGTCCGGCGGAGAAGTTTTCTGCAAAACAAAAAAACGGACGCCGCGGCGTCCGCTTCTGATTGAAATAACACTTATGCGGCGGGCTTTTTGATCATATCGACCACCCATTGCATCGAGATGACGTTATAAATCTTAATGAGCAGATCTTTCAAAAAGTCGAGCATTTTCTGTAAAAAGCTGAAGGTGCCGTCCACCGCGTCCTTGTCAAGGCTGCCCCAGTCGGTATCGTTGGCGTTCTTCTCCTGCGCGGGAACAAACTGCGCGCAGTTCGCATCGGGGCAGTTGAGGAACTGCGGATAGTCCTCCAGGCTGTTCACTGTCAACCGCTCCGGCGTAAAGGCCAGCGTATGGATCATGCGGCTGAGCCCCGGCACGTTCACGTCATGGTGCAGGTTTTTTACCACCCACGTCTGGTCGGGGAAGAGGCAGGTGGAGACGTCCGCCTGTTTGTCGGGCGAGATGTAGCGCTCCAGCCCCTTTGCCTTCTGCCCGTTTACATAGGCGTTTGAAAGCGTTCCCGAAACGGTGGAGCCCGTGGCGCCCAGCGTCTGCCTTGCAAGGGTGGAATAGGAATCCCCCACAAGATTGGATTCCTCGCTGATGGGCGCCGCCTGGTCGCCGTAGTCTCCGATGAAATACACGGGCTTGTCCATGGCGTCCATCTCTTTCAGGATGGCGTCCCGCTGCGGGAGCACGTTGTAGTGATAATAATCCGCCTTTTCGATGATGGCGGCATACTTCCGGAGGTCGCCGGGCTCCTGGAAGATATAGCTTTTATATGCTTCGTAGTTTCCCGTCATGGCGGAAATATGGGTGAGGCTGGTGCCGTAGTAATCCTTCAGCACGCGCGCAAGGAATTTGTCCTTGATTTTGGCATAGAGCTTGTTGACCAGCGAGCAGGTCACGTTCAGACCGCCGGTGGTACGCAGCATATCCAGTGTTTCAAATACGAATTCGCCCAGCTCGCCGCTGCCCATGCCCTCAAAATCGCTCAGGCCGCCGAAGCCGGATTTTGAAAAATAAAACAATCCGTCGTCCGTGATCTTTATCTTGCCGCTGAGGATGTGCTCCAGATGCGTAAAGCCGCCGAGGCCGCCGTAGACAAAGATACATTTTTCCACGTCGGCATAGCCGTTGTCCCGCTCGTATTTATAAAGATACGCCAACGTCGGGTTCGTGCCGATGCAGCGGGAAGCCAGCACCACCTTGTCGTGGCCGGTTTTCGCCTTGATGGTCTCGATATAGGCGTGCAGATCGTCCGCGATCTCCAGAGGATCACGGCGGATGTCAAACACATAAGTGTAAAAGCTGTTCGCGTTATGCGCGGCCGGTACGGAAGCGGGCGTCCAGCTCCAGTCCACGCCGGTATTCTCCGGCAGGGTGCCGTCGGGATTGGGGGAGATGTCTTTGTAAATGGACGACACCGACTGATATGCCTTTTCGCAGTAATCGTCGTAATTGTTTGTGGCGATTGCTTTCAACAGATCGGGCAGCAGCGCTTTTACCATTTCCGTCGTCCGCGAGGAATCGTCGCTGCCGTCAATGGGATACGTCACCGTGCCGTCCGCGTTTTTCACCGCCAGCGCCTTATACCCGTGAATGTAAACCACAGGCGTATATGCGCAGTGGTCAGCCGCCAGTGATTGACAGAGCCCTCCCCCTGAGGCAAAAATCATGATTGCCGACAAGAGCAGGGCAAGATACTTCTTGCTTTTTTTCATGGATGTTTCTTTTCTCTCAGTTTTTGCCGAGTTTTTCCCTCAGAATGTCCGCAAACAACTTGAGGGATATGATGCGGTAAAAGGTCGTCATCAGATAACCCACGTAGCTGATGATGTCTTGCAGGCTGTCGATGCTGCTGTTGGCTTCTTCCGTGTCGAGCTTGCAGTTGTATTCCGGCATGGTTGCACACTCCTCTTTTTTTTATTTCAATTTATTCTACCACGGAAACCGGAAAGAATCAAGGGAAAAAAACAAAAAAACCATGGCGCACGCAGGAAAAGAATAACGGCGACAAATCGGAATTTGACGCTGTCAGATGCCGGTCGAAAGTCGAAGGTCGACAGAATACTTTGCCGAGGGGTATCCTGTCAAACAAAAAAACGGCGCCTCAAAGACGCCGTCGGTTTCGTTGGATCCGTAAGGACCGTCAGCTCACGCGTTTGCCGTCGGTGATCTGGATCTTGCCTACCACGGGCGCTTTGATCTCGCCCACGAAGGTATCCTCCTCAAAGGTGAACGCGCCGGTGAGCCTGCGGCCGGGCAGCACCGAGATGGTGCCCTCGCCCGAGATGGTCTTGCCGTCGGGTTCTTCCTTCAGGTTCATAAATTTGATCTTGGCGGTTTTCAGTCCGCCGGGCAGGGTCACGTCAATCTTATAATCGCCGTTGGCGTCCTCGCCGATGGTGAAACGCACTTCGCCCCGCGCCATACGCAGGTTCACTTTGCCGCTCCAGGTTCCGATACCGATTTTTGCCATGATGATACACTCCTTTATATGATATCTGATAAATCTATATTATTTATATTGTTGCCCGATCTCGATGCCCTTATCCAGCGCCCTGACGTTCATTTCCAGCACGTCGGGCTTTTTGCCGAATTTCTCGGTGAGGCTCTGCACGAAGATCTCGCGGGTCACGATGCCGGTGGCGCCGGTGAGCACGCCCAGCAGGATGATGTTGGCGGTTTTGGGGTTGCCCAGCTCCAGCGCAACGTCGTCCACGGGCACGAGGATCACCTTCACGTCGTCCCGGTCGGGGGCTTCCTTCACCCGGTTGGCGTTGGCAAGCAGGATGCCGTCCGGCTTCAGGTCCCAGATGAATTTTTCATAGGCCTGCTCGTTCATCACGATCAGGTTGTCGCACTGCCGGGGGAGGGGCGAAACGATGGGTTCGTCCGATACCACCACGGTGCACTTGGCGCTGCCGCCCCGCTGCTCGGGGCCGTATTCCGGCAGATAGGTGGCGTGCTTACCCACGTCGATGGCGGTTTGCGCCAGCGTGATGCCCGCGCTCATAATGCCCTGCCCGCCTGCGCCGGAAAAAACGAATGAGGTTTTCATTTCGCGTCCACCTCCGTATCTTTATATACCCCGGGCTTGAAATAGGGGATGGTGTTGGTGTTCATGTAGTCCAGTGTATCCAGCGGGCTCAGCTTCCAGTTGGTGGGGCAGTTGGTGAGCAGCTCCACAAAGGTAAAGCCCTTGCCCGCCAGCTGGATCTGGAACGCTTTCTTGATGCCCTTGCGGGCGTCGTTCACACCCTTGGGGGAGTTGAGCGCGTAGCGCGCCACAAAGCGGGGCGCCTCCAGCGTGGAGATCAGCTCGCACATCTTTAAGGGATACCCCGTGGTGGCGGGGTCGCGGCCGTAGACGGTGGTGGTGGTCTTCTGGCCGATAAGGGTGGTGGGCGCCATCTGGCCGCCCGTCATACCGTAGGTCTGGTTGTTGGCAAAGATCACGGTGAAGTTCTCGCCGCGGTTGGCGGCGCTCATGATCTCCGCAAGGCCGATGGCGGCAAGGTCGCCGTCGCCCTGATAGGCAAAGACCAGCCGCTCGGGGTTCACCCGCTTGATGCCGGTGGCGGCAGCCGGGGCGCGGCCGTGGGCCACGCTTAAAAAGTCACCGCCCCAATACAGGATATTCAGCGCCGAGCAGCCCACCGAGATCACGTTGAGGCTGTTGTCCTGCTGCCCCAGCTCGTCGATCACTTCGGCGATCAGCTTGGTGGCAAGGGAGTGCATACAGCCCGGGCAGTAGCCGCTGGGGGAGTCCGCCAGCAAAGAAGCGCGTTTATATTCCGCCATTACGCTTCCCCTCCTTCCAACACTTCACGGATGGCTTCCAACACGCCGTCGTCGTCCAACAGACAGCCGCCGGAGCGTCCGTATTCATACACGGGGCAGCGCCCCATGACCTGCAGTTCGATGTCCTCCCGCATCTGGGCGGGAACGGTCATTTCGATATCAATGATCCCTTTGACCTGCGTATAATCCAGATCGCGGATCGCGGCCTTGGGATAGGGGAACAGGGTAATGGGGCGGATCAGACCGATCTTCACGCCCTCTGCCCGCAGGGTGAGCACCGCTTCCTTGGCGACGCGCGCGGCGATGCCGTAGGCCACCACCACGTATTCGGCGTCTTCCGTCATAAAGGTCTCCACCTTTACGTCGTCCTCTTCCCAGCCTTTATACATTTCACCCGCCATGGCGTTGAGCCCTTCCAATATCGGCTCGGTATAGATGGGGGTGATGTTGCCCTGCCAGTCGCGGCCGTTGCGGCGCGTCAGGCTCCACTCGGGCAGATCTTCGTCGTGCAGCTCCTTCATGGGAGGCAGCTCCACCTCTTCCATGATGTTGCCGAGGCACCCGTCCATGAGCACCAGCACCGGGTTGCGGTCGCGCTCGGCATAGTCCCAGGCGTCGTAAAGCACGTCCACCGCCTCCTGCGCGGAAGCGGGCGCGAACACCATGCAGTGGAAACCGCCGTGGCCCAGCGCCTTGGTGGCCTGCAGGTAGTCGCTCTGGGCGGGCTGGATGGACCCGAGCCCGGGCCCGCCGCGGGAAATGTTCACGATCACCGCCGGCAGCGCCGCCGCGGCCAGATAGGAGATACCCTCCGCCTTGAGACTGATGCCGGGGCCGGAGGAGGAGGTCATGGCGCGCACGCCCATGGCGGATGCGCCGTATACCATGTTTACGCTGGCGACCTCGCTTTCGCCCTGCACGTAGGCGCCGCCAACTTCCGGCAAACGCCACGAAAGATATTCGGGGATCTCGTTCTGCGGTGTGATGGGATATCCCGCGAAAAAGCGGCAGCCGCCCCGCACAGCGGCCTCGGCAATGGCTTCATTGCCCTTCATGAATCTTTTTTCACCCATTCGCTTCTTCCCCCTTTGGCGGCAAGGTGATGGCGGCTTCGGGGCAGACCGAAGCGCAGATGCCGCAGGATATACAGGCGCTCCCATCCTTGATTACCGGATAAAAGTGCCCGCGCTTGTTGCGTTCGGTTCCCATTTCCAGCACCTTTTTCGGGCAGAACCGGATGCAGTAGCCGCAGCTTTTGCAGTATCGCTCACTCAGTTCGATCAAGTTGCAACATCGTCCTTTCTTTCAGGCGCAGATAACCGCGCCGATATAGTTATCCAAACAAAAAAACCAACAGTTTCAGAAACACAAGATTCCAGTCGATCAATCCAGTATCCCGCCTTTCCCGCGTAGCTTTATCAGATGGGCAGCACCGAAACGGGGCTGTGCGCCGGCTCCACGTAGAGCGGGTCGCCCGGACGCTGTTGGGTCAGCTTCATGAAGTCCACCTTCATCAGCGGCGTCTGCGGCAGCTCCCGCAGGAAAACGATCTCACGCGGCACGTAGAATTTTGAGAAATTTTCCTCGCAGATCCGGCGGATCTCCTCCCGGCGGGCTTCCTCGTCTCCGGGTTCCTTTACGGAGGCGTAGAGCCGCACGATGCTCCGCTCGCCCTGCCAGCCCTGCACGGCGCATACGTCTTTAATATAGGCAAGCTCCGAAAGCTTCTTCTCGATGTCGTTGGGGTAGACGTTGTAGCCCGCAATGATGATCACGCGCTTTTTGCGGCCGGCAAAGAAGAAGCAGCCGTCTTCGTCCTGATATCCCAGATCGCCGGAGAGCACCCATTTTTCGCCCTCTTCGTCGGTATAGAGGCCAAGATCCTCGGGGCCGTCCTGCGTGTAGTAGCCCGCCATAATGGTGGGGCCTGCCACGCAGATCTCGCCCACCACGCCCGGGGGCACCTGCTTATGGTCGTCGTCCCAGATCTCCACGCGCACGCCACGGAGCGCTTTGCCGATGGAGCCGGGGCGGTAGTCGGTGTTGGAGTTGGTGCAGCACACGGAGCCGATCTCGGTGAGGCCGTAGCCCTGCCGCAGCCTGCCCACTGCGCCCCATTTTTCGAAATAGGAATTGAATTCATCCAGAAACTTGTCGCTCACGTCGTCGCCGCCGCAGAACATCAGGCGGATATTCCTGAGCCACGGGCCGTCGAAATGCTTGTTCCGCATGAGCTTATCGAACATCAGCGGGATACCGCCGAAGCCTATCACCCGGTTCTTGCGCATCAGCTTCATAAAGAGATTCGCGTCGAACTGCATCATGGGAATGATCCGGGCGGAATTGCACAGCGCCATGTGGATGGCCACGCACAGGCCGAAGCAGTGGAACATGGGCAGCACGATGATCTCGGCTTCCTCACCGGGATCGTGGATCTCGTCGAGATCGGAAACCCGCTGCACCAGCTCGTTGATGGCGGTGCCGGTGAGCTTGATGGTCTTGCTCTTGCCGGTGGTGCCGCCGCCGTTCAGATACACGGCGATATCGCCGCCGGAGCGCTCGCAGGGGGTGCAGGTCTTCAGCGTACGCACCGCATCCCTGTAATAGGTGGCGTTTTTGAACTTGGGGAACACCGCCTTCGCGATCCGTTCTCCCGCCATGGTCCCCGCGCGCTTGATCCCCGCCGAATAGTCGGAGGAGGAGGCGAGAAGGCAGGGCAGGCCGCTGTCGTTGATGGTCTGCACGTGATCCTTCGAGAGGATATCCAATATCATCACGCCCTTGGCGCGCACGTCCTGCAGGGTCTCACGCAAAAACTCGGTGCTCATCAGCGGATGCACGATGTTGGCGATCACGCCGATCTGGTTCAGCGCGTAAAAGCAGATGATGCCCTGCACCGTGGTGGTCATGAACAGGGTATACACGTCGCCGGGCTTTAACCCCAGCTCGTGCTGGAAGTAAGCGGACATGGCGTTGATGTCCCTGAAAATGGCGCTGCGCTTATAGCGGACGCCGAAGTGCTGCATCATATCCACGTCTTTGTAGATTTTTGTACAGGTCTTTAAGTATTCGTAGCAGTTATAATCTTCCACAGGCGGAAGCATGACGATCGCCCCTTTTCCGGATTTTTCGGAATTATTTTCTCTTTCCCTTTTTCTTCTGTCGGCTATTAGACCAAGCATAATTATACTACAGATGTTGAACATAATCAATGACGCATTTGTGAACAAGCCTTAATTGTTGCACAAAGTTTGCAATAAAAATTTATAATTATTTCACAAAATAATAAAAATGCTGCAAAATTGTTGCAAAAAAGCGCAAATATCGCATGCGTCGCCGGTTTCGCCCGGATCCCGGTTGTGCGCGCCGCCCTGCACCGGCGCCGTGCTGCCGCCGAAGGTTTTCCGAAAAGCTTGCCGCCGCAGGCTTGACAATCACCGCCTCCGGCGGGTACAATAGAACGGAAGACCGATCCCGGGCGGGTCGGCCTGCAGTCTTGATCCCTGCCGGAGTTCAGCTCCCGGTTTTTCCCATATCATCCAATCAGGAGGAAACGCCATGTACCGCATCGGTAAAGAAGAAATCGAAGAAGTCACAAAGGTCATCGAAAGCAAAAGTATGTTCAAGATCAACGACGCGCTGCGGGAAACCGAGGCCTGCGAAGCGTCCATGCGGGCGCTTTTCGGCGTAAAGCGCGCGCTGCTCGTTACCAGCGGCTACGGCGCGCTCGCGTCCGCGCTGGTGGGCATGGGGATCGGCCCCGGCGACGAGGTGATCGTACCGGCCTATACTTATATCGCCACCGCCATGGCTGTGGTGGCGGCGGGCGCCATCCCGGTCATCGCCGATATTAACGAGACCTATACGATCGACCCCGCGGAGATCGAAAAAAAGCTCTCGCCCCGCACCAGAGCCGTGATCCCGGTGCACATTCAGGGCTTCCCCTGCGATATGGACGCGATCTCGGCCATTGCCGAAAAGCACGGCCTGATGATACTGGAGGACGCCTGCCAGGCGGACGGCGGCAGCTACAGGGGCCGGCGGCTCGGGACGATCGGCAGGGCGGGCGCCCTGAGCTTCAACCAGTTCAAGGTGATCTCCGCCGGCGAGGGCGGCGCGCTGCTTACAAACGACGATACGATCTACGAGCGGGCGCTCATTTACCACGACGCCAGCGCCATCGCTTTTTTCGGCGACCAGCTCAGGGACGTGACCGAGCCCCAGTTCTGCGGCACGGAATTCCGCACCAACGAGATCGCTGCCGCCGTGCTGCGCCGTCAGCTCGAAAAGCTGGACGGGATCTTGGAGGATCTGCGGAAAAACAAGGCGCTGCTCGGCGCGCGGCTTGCGGCGAAGTATGAGATCGGCCCCTCCAACGATATTGCCGGCGACTGCGGGACCACGCTGCCCGTGGTGTTCGGGAGCGAAGCGGAGGCCCGCGCCTTCAGCCGCGCGGCGGGGATCGACAACTATCTGCCCATCGATACCGGCAAGCATATCTATAATCACTGGACGGCCATTCTGGAAAAACGCGGCGCGTTCCATCCGCTGATGGACCCGTTCAGATTCCCCGCCAACGCCCCCTACGTGCCCGATTATAAGGCGGAGACCTATCCCCGCACGCTGGATCTTTTGTCACGCACCGTGTTCCTGCTTGTGAATCCCGACTGGACGGCGGCGCAGATCGACGATCTGGCGCGGAACATGCTGTAAGCGGCGTTTCCGCAGGAGAGAAACCGATGGGAAGAGTATTGTTTTCGGAACGGTTCCCCGCGTTTTATTCGCTGGCGCAGAAAAAAGAGATCGTCCGGCGGCATATAAAGGATTGCTTCAGCTCCGAAAAAATCGCGGCGACGCGTTCGGCCGTACCGCTGCCGAACGTTGTGACGGCACATTCCTCCATCCTGATCCGTCGGCTGACGGGGGTGGACCTGACCCTGCAGGAGAACAAGGTGACGAATATTCTGCTTGCCTGTAAAAAGATCAACGGGCTTGTCATCCGCCCGGGCGAGACCTTTTCCTTCTGGCGCACCGTGGGTTGGCCCGGCGCCGAAAACGGCTATAAAGAAGGTATGGTGATCAGCGGCGGTCACGTTGGCTCCGGCGTGGGCGGCGGGCTTTGCCAGATGGGGAACCTCATCCACTGGATGGTGCTCAATTCTCCGCTGCAGGTCACGGAGCTGCACCATCATTCGGACGCGCTTTTCCCCGACGAGCGCAGGCGTGTGCCCTTCGGCACCGGGACCTCGGTGATGTATAACAGCGTGGACTACCGCTTCAAAAACACCACCACGCAGGACGTGCAGTTGCTGGTATGGGTGCAGGACGGCGAACTCTGCGGAGAGCTTCGCAGCGAGCGTCCCTTCCACTGCCGTTATGCGTTGGTGGAGGAAAACAGCCACTTCCGTCCCGAGGGGGACGACTATTACCGCATTTCGCAGGTCTGCCGCCTTGTAATCAGCAAAGCCACGGGCGCCGTGCTGCGAAAGGAACTGATCCTCGACAACCACTCCAGGGTCATGTACGACCACAGTCTGATCCCGCCCGAACAGATCCGCAGGGAGTAACGAAAAAACAGCGCTCGATATGAGGACTGTTTTCTTTACGGAAAAGCCGCGGCGCGCGGCGGCCAAGGAAAACAGTCCGACGCGCTCATTTATGTCCAAACTGTAATGTTTCGGAAAAAACTGTTGACTTTTTCTGTTAAAATTGTATAATAATTTATGTGAAAAATGATTCCGCGGCCACCGCGGAAGAACGGAGGTTTTCCAATGAAAGTAAAAAAATTGCTGGCTGTGCTGCTTACGGCGCTGCTCATCTGCACGGCGCTGGCGCCCGCGGCGTTTGCCGAACAAACCAGAGCCGAAAAAGCGAATCTGAAGTTCCGTGACGACGGCTCCTTCCGCATTGTGAACTATGCCGACCTTCAGGATGACGAAACGCTTTCGGGGCTTACAAAATCCTTTATCCGCAAGTCCATGAAGGAATTGAAGCCCGACCTTGTGGTGCTCACCGGCGACAACATTGCAGGCTACAGCACCGAAACCACCTTCATGTCCACCATCGCCATCCGCCAGTATATGGATATCTTTGAGTCCATCGGCGTGCCGGTTGCCATCGTGTTCGGCAACCACGACGACGACGACGATAACGAGATGACCAAAGAGGATCAGATGGCCTTCTATGAGACCTATAAGTGCAACGTCTCCTTCGACGAGGGCGAAGCCATCGACGGCGTCGGCACCTACAACGTCCCCATCTACGCCTCCAACGGCGACGGCACGGTGAAATTCAACATCTGGATGATCGACTCCGGCACCTACGATCCGGTGAACGGCGGCTACGATCACATCAAGCAGAGCCAGATCGACTGGTATAAAGCCACCTCCGCCCGCCTTGCCGAAGAAAACGGCGGCAAAGTGCCCTCCATGGCGTTCCAGCACATCGTTGTGCCCGAGATCTACGACGCGCTGGAAGAAACCGACGCGGAGCACGCCGCGATTTCCGCCCGCGGCACCTATTATAAACTGCCCGACACCGCGGCGGAAGGCAGCGTTCTGGGCGAGCCCCCCTGCCCCGGCACCGTCAACGGCGGTGAATTCGCGGCCATGAAAGAAGGCGGCGACGTCATCGGTATCGTCTGCGGCCACGACCACGTGAACGACTTTGTGATCCCCTACGAGGGCATCGACCTCATCAACACCCCCACCTGCGGCTTCGCTTCCTACGGCAACGCCGAGACCCGCGGCGTGCGCGTGATCGACCTGAAAGAGAACGATCCGTGGCACTATACCACCTTTGTGGCGCGCTTTGAGGACGTGATGAAGAACGACGTGGCGACCATGCTGATCTACAAGATCCGCAACTTCTTCATGGATCTGTGGGAGACCCGTCTCGAGCCCATCTGGGATAAGTTTACGGCCCTGTTTGAGAAATAATAAACAGAACCAATCGTAAAACAGCGGCGGCGGAGCCTGTGCGGTTCCGCCGTCCTTACAATTCAAAATCGGAGGATGCTATGAAAAACATTTCCAGATCTGTTCTTGCGCTTTTGCTGGCGCTCTCTCTGCTGCTTACCGCCGGTCTTTCGGCTCTTGCCGCCGACGCCGCCTTCCTTGCGGACGCCGAATTCACCGTGCTCACCGGGTCCGATTTTCAGGATCTGGGGACCGCGGCCTACGACCGCTTCGGCAAAGTGCTCACACAGATGAAAAACGACGGTATGCCCACGCCCGATTCCATGCTGGTGGGCGGCGATTACACGAAGCTCCTGTTTGACGACGCCGTGCCCGGCGTTTCGCAGATCCGCCATCAGCTTGTTTCCGTTTATCCCGATGCGGATCCCGAAGCGGTGGTGTGCATTCAGGGAAACCACGACAACATGAGCCCCGCCTTTGCGAAAACCGGCTTTTCCGATATGGGCGCCTATAATCTTTACGTGATCAACGAAGACGATTTCCCCTGGAAGCAGAGCCTGCGCCCCGGGATCGAAGCCCATATCAAAGAAGTTTCGGCGGATATCGAAAGCCACATGAACGAGCTGATCGCGGCGGGCGACTTCCGTCCCGTGATCGTGATGACGCACCTGCCCCTGCACCATACCACCCGTTCCTCCTACGGTGAAAACAAATACGCTTCCTATATCTTCAACGCGCTCAACAAGGCGGGCAGGACGCTGGACGTGATCTTCCTTTTCGGCCACCAGCATTCCGGCGACTATGACGATTACATCGGCGGCTCGGTGAACTTTTTGCAGGCGGGCGATACCATCCGCGTGCCGAAGCCCGATCAGCAGGGCGAAAACGCCTACACAAACGAGACCCTCAGCTTTACCTATCTCAACTGCGGCTACATCGGCTATTCCAAGAACACCGTGAGCGAGACCTCCACCAACATTCTTACCCTCGGCGCCATCCAGTTTACGGCCGACGGCGTCCGCTTCGTGAAATACGGCGAGGACGGCGTGTATAAAACCTGGGACGTGGCGCGCAAAAACGCCGCCGAAAAGAAAGAACGCACGGGCTATCCCGCCCTGGTGAACGGCGACCTGTGGACGTTCATGCACGATCTCTTTATGAAATTCTTCACCATCTATCTGCGCTTCATCGCGATCTTCGCCGCCGCGTAAACCGGCACGGATCGAAAGAAACAAGAAACGCCTCTCTGCTTTTTTCGGCAGGGAGGCATTTTGATTGCTGCGGATTTTCTGTGGGGGGGAACAAACAAATCGGAATTTGCGGGGCAAATTCCGAAATGAAGTTTCACCGCAAAACGGTGAAATGAAGTTTGCCTTCGGCAAATGAAGTATTTGCCCTTCGGACAAATATGA
>CACZOP010000164.1 GCA_902782845.1 Oscillospiraceae bacterium
CTGAGGTATCTTGTTCCGGTGATGAACGCCTGCAGGAATCTGTATCTCGAGACCGGCACGTTTCTGATGCACAACGGCTTACGTCATTTTTGTGAGAACATGGGCGCGGACCGGCTTTTATACGGCAGCGGCGCGCCGGACGGCTCTATTGCCGCGACGGTTTCGCAGCTTCTGCTCTCCGACATTTCGGACGAAGAAAAAGAAATGATCGCTTCGGGCAATCTCGCCCGCCTGCTATCGGAGGTGAACCTATGATCGGCGCAAACGTTTTGCAGGGCAAACCTTTTGAGGGCGTATTCGTTTTTGATATCCACGCCCATATCAACGACACTTCCGACTTCCAGATGCTGGACACCGCCCCGGCGCAGGTGGCGGATACCATGGACAGACTCGGCATTGCCGGCGGCTGCGTATCTTCAATTCTTTCCATCCACGCCGATTGCGCGCTGGGAAACAAATATGTGCTCGAGGCAACAAAAGAACATCCGGGGAAATTATACGGCTACGTGACCGTTTCGCCGCATCACAACGACGTGGAGCTCGATCCGTTTTTCAGGGAACCGGGCATAAAAGGGCTGAAGGTGCACGCCGCGTTCCACCGCGCCTCCATCAGCGACCCGCGCTATACGCCGTTTTTTGAATATGCGGACCGGCATGCGCTCCCCGTGCTTTTCCACACCTGGGAGATCGTGGATATCATTCACGTGGCGGATATCGCCGCAAGATACAAAAACGCGAAATTTATCATCGGGCACGGCGCCATGCGGCTTTGGGAAGTCAAACGCGAGGTGATCGACGCGGTGCAAAAATATGAAAACGTGTTCGCCGATACCACCGTTTCGGTGGCCTACGACGGCGCTGTTGAATACGCGGCTGAAAAGCTGGGCGCGGACAGGCTCTGCTACGGCAGCGACGTTCCGTTTTACGACTGCCGCCACGTGGTGGGCAAGGTGGCGACAAGCAGGCTGCGCGACGAAGACAAAGAAAAGATTTTAGGCGGAAACGCCCGCCGGCTGTTGCATCTGTGACTTTACGTAAGGAGGACGAAAGAAATGAATATTCTGGTGATCAACGGTTCGCCGAAAGGTAAAAACAGCATCACGCTGCAAACCGTGCTCTACATCCAAAAACACTTCCCCGCGCACACCTTTGAAATTCTGCACGCGGGGCAGAAGATCAGAGCTTACGAGAAGGACTTTACCCCCTGCAAAGAAGCGATTGAAAAAGCGGATCTGCTGCTCTTTTCCTATCCCGTGTATACCTTTCTCGTGCCGGCGCAGCTGCACCGCTTTATCGAGCTGATGAAAGAACACGGCGTTGCGGTCTCCGGAAAACACGCCACCCAGCTCTCCACCTCAAAACATTTTTACGACGTGACCGCCCACCGCTTTATACAGGATAACTGCGACGACATGGGACTTAGTTACATCCGCGGGCTTTCGGCCGATATGGAGGACCTGCTCGCCGAAAAAGGAAGAAAACAGGCGCTGGACTTTTTCCGCTTCGTCTGCTTCAGCATGGAAAACGGCGTCTGCGAACCCGCGTTTTATAAACCCGGAAAAACAGATACGGGCGTTCGGGAGATCTTCGTTCCCGAAGCAGAAGCGCAAAACAGAACGAAGTCCGGCAAAATCGTGGTGGTAGCGGATCTCGGGAACGACAAGAACGGCGCGCTTGCCGCGATGATCGGCTGCTTCAAGGCGGATTGCCCGCGCGAGGTACAGGTGGAGGATCTGTCGCAGTTTCCCTTTTCCGGCGGCTGCCTCGGCTGCTTCCACTGCGCTTCCGGCGGAAAATGCGTATATAAAGACGGATTCGACAATTATTTGCGGACAAAGATCCAAAGCGCTCAGGCCATCGTATACGCCTTCACAGTGCGGGATCATTCCATGGGCAGTACGATGAAGCTCTTCGACGACCGGCAGTTCTGCAACGGCCACCGGACCGTCACCATGGGCAAGCCCGTGGGTTATCTGATCGAAGGCGGCCTGAACCATGAGCCGAATCTGCGGATGCTGATGGAATCCCGCGCCGAAGCCGGCGGCAATTATCTGGCGGGGATCGTCTGCAGCGAAAAGGAACCGGAACAAAGCATAGCTGCCTTGGCAAAAACGCTGGACTACGCCATCGACAACAGCTATCAGCCCCCGGCGGATTTCTACGGCGTTGGGGGAATGAAGATCTTCCGCGACCTTATCTATCAGATGCAGGGCCTTATGCGGGAGGATCACAGGTTTTATAAAGAACACGGGTTTTATAAAGATTTCCCGCAGAAGCACAAAGGGAAGCTCGCCGCCATGTATCTGGTGGGCGCCATGATGAGCAATGAAAAGGTCAGCAAAAAAATCGGCAACAGAATGACCGAAGGAATGCTCATGCCTTATCGGCAGGTGATGAAAGCGGAAGACAAACAAAAAAGCAGACCGCTGCCGGGAAAAAGAAAAAAATAACCGAAGAATGCGCTGCAAAGGATTGTATTGCTTTTTTCGGTATGATAGAATAAAACAAAAAACGGAGGAACGAATCAGATGCTATACAAGAAAAACGGCGCGCCGAAGCTGGATGATGCGCTGTTCAGAAACCCCACCAGCGAATACCGCGGCACTCCCTTCTGGGCGTTGAACGATTATCTTACAAAAGAAGAACTCGAACGGCAGATTGACATATTCCGCGAAATGGGGCTTGGCGGTTTCCATCTGCACGTGCGCACGGGGCTCAAGAATAAATATCTGAGCGACGAATACATGGACTTGATGCGCGCCTGTGTGGACAAGGCAAAAGCCAACGAAATGCTCGCCTGGCTCTACGACGAGGATCGCTGGCCCTCCGGCGCCGCGGGCGGACTTGTTACCAAGGACGAAAAATACCGCGCCCGCTGTCTGCTGTTTACAAACGCCTATGAAGACGAAACCCACACGTCCGACGACTCCTCCTCCCGGGGCGGAAGAAGCGGCAAAGGGACTCTCCTTGCCGTTTACGACGTGACGCTTGACGAAAACAACTGCCTCAGATCCTATCGCCGGATCAACAGGGACGACGACGCAGCGGGCAGCAAATGGTACGCCTTTTTAGAGATCAGTCAGCCGTCCACCTGGTATAACAACCAGACCTACGTCGATACGCTGAGCAAAGAAGCCATCGAGCGCTTTGTGGAAGTCACGCACAAACGCTATAAAGAGAAAGTCGGCGACGAATTCGACAAAACCGTGCCCGCCATTTTTACCGACGAGCCCCAGTTCTCACGCAAGGAAGTGCTGGACGTCAGCGCGCCGGACGGCAACGTAGACGTAACCATGCCCTGGACAGACAAGGTGCCGGAGCTTTACAGAGCGGCTTACGGGGCGGATATCATGGAAACGCTGCCGGAAATTTTCTGGGAGCTGCCCGACGGAAAAATCAGCGTCGCCCGCTATCGCTACCACGATTTTATCGCGGAGCTCTTTGCGCAGTCCTTTGCAGACACCGTGGGCGGTTGGTGCGCAGAAAACAATATCGCGCTCACAGGCCACATGATGGAGGAGCCCTCGCTCCGCAGCCAGACAGCGGCGTTGGGCGAAGCCATGCGGTCCTATCGGTCCTTCGGGCTGCCGGGCATCGATCTTCTTTGCAACAGTCATGAATTCACCACCGCGAAACAGGCGCAGTCCGCCACGCATCAGTTCGGCTATGAGGGCGTGCTCTCGGAGCTCTACGGCGTGACCGGCTGGGACGCCGATTTCCGTTTGTATAAGCATCAGGGCGACTGGCAGGCGGCGCTCGGCATCACCGTGCGCGTTCCGCACCTTTCGTGGTATTCCATGGGGGGCGAAGCAAAGCGCGACTACCCCGCATCCATCAGCTATCAGTCCCCGTGGTATAAGGAATGGGGCGCTGTGGAGGATCATTTCGCCCGTGTGAACACCGCGCTCACCCGCGGCAAACCCAAGTTGAAAGTGGCTGTGGTGCATCCCGTGGAATCCTTCTGGCTCCACTGGGGTCCCAAAGACAAAACCGCCAGTATCCGCGAAGATCTGGACCGGCATTTCCAGGATCTGACAGACTGGCTGGTGGCGGGCTGCGTCGACTTCGACTTTATCAGCGAATCCCTGCTGCCCCGGTTGTGCGAAAAAGCTTCCGCGCCGCTTAAAGTGGGTAAAATGACCTACGACACCGTGATCGTGCCCGGAAACGAAACGCTGCGCTCCACTACCCTCGACCGGCTGGAGGCCTTTAAGGCTGCCGGCGGCAGGCTGATTTTCCTCGGCAACGCGCCCACGCTTGAAAACGCCGTTCCCTCTGCGCGCGGCAAAGCATTGTTCGACAAATGCGAACAGGTGGAATTTGCCCACGCCGCGGTGCTCAAGGCCTTGGAACCCGACAGGTTGATCGAGCTGCGCTATCACGACGGACGCCTCACAAACGAATTCCTCTATCAGATGCGGGAAGACGCGGACGGCGACTGGCTCTTTATCGCCCACACCCGGGAGCCTGGCAACAAGGATATGCCCTCCCGCCGCCACGTGATTCTTACCGTAAAGGGAGAATACGCCCCCAGGCTCTACGATACCGCCACCGGGGAGATCTCTGATCCCGGAGCGAATTACGCAAACGGCAACACCGTAATCAAAACGGTGCTGCACGGCTACGATTCTCTGCTGCTGAAGCTGGTTCCCGGCAGAACGGAGACGCCCGCCGCCTTCCCCGAACAAAAATGGAAAATCGCTTCTTATGTAAAAGAAGCGAAGCTCTCCCTCACCGAGCCCAACGTGCTGATTCTCGATCAGGCGGAATACGCGCTTGACGGCGGCGAATTCTATCCCAAAGAAGAGATCCTGCGGCTCGACAACGTGCTGCGGAAGAAGATCGGCGTGCCTCAGCGCGGCGGCGGAAGCGTTCAGCCCTGGACGCTGAAGGACGAGCCTGCATCCCATACCATCACACTGAAATATACGTTCCGGAGCGAGATCGAAGTGTCTGACGCCATGCTTGCGCTGGAGGACGCGGACGTTTCCGACATCACGTTCAACGGCGAAAAGGTGGATAATACAACCGTCGGAAACTTCGTGGACATCGCCATATGGAAGGTACGTCTGCCCGCCGTCAGAAAAGGCCGCAACGAACTGATCGTAACGCAGCCCTTCGGCGAACGCACAAATACCGAAGCTATGTTTATCCTCGGCGATTTCGGCGTGCGTGTGGAAGGCGACAGCGCCGTGATCACAGACGGCATCGACCGGAAGACCTTCTTCGGCGACCTCACACGGCAGGGACTTCCCTTCTACGGCGGTACGGTAAAATACACCTTCAGCGCCGAAGCGAAGAACGGCCGGATCGCTGTAAAGGCGTCCTGGTACCGGGGCGCGCTCATCAAGGTGTTCTGCGACGGCGTTATTGCCGGGCGCATCATCAACCCGCCCTATATCCTCACCATCGACGGGCTGTCGGACGGCGCGCACGAGATCACGCTGGAGCTCTTTATCCATCGCTACAACACCTTCGGTCCGATTCATCTGTCAAACGAGCATGCTACCTGGCACGGCCCCGGAGCGTGGCGTACCACGGATGACGAGTGGAGTTATCAGTATGTGCTCCGCCGCACCGGCATTCTGAAATCCCCCGAAATTTTAGACTGATGTTCTTCCCTTCCGAATCCGCCGGATTTTAACGGGAGTTTAGAAACAGGCGTCCGAACCGACAGATTAAGACAGCCTTTTTATGAAAGATCCGCTATGATATACACAGCGGGTCTTTTTTTATTCTGAAACGAAAGAAGTGGGAAACTTGAAAATCAAAGAAGAAGAACAAACGCTGACCGTATATCTCACGGGCGAGCTGGATCATCATGCGGCAAAACCCATGCGGGAAGAAACCGACGAAGCGCTGCTGCTGCGCAGGCCGAAAACCCTGCTGCTGGATTTTTCCGGCGTTTCGTTTATGGATTCCTCCGGCGTAGGCTTTGTGATGGGACGCTACAAAAAGGCCGCGGAGCTGGGCTGCAAAACGGCGGTCAGAGGTTTATCGCAGAAACACGAACGAATCATGCGGTTTTCCGGCTTGCCGCAGCTTGTGGAATTCCGGAAGGTGCCCGTTGAGACCGCAGTACAGAATCATCAGATATCGGGAGATAAAAAATGAAAAAAACCAACGAGATAAAATTACGTTTTCCTGCAAAATCCGTCAACGAAGGCTTTGCCCGCGCCGCCGTCGCCGCGTTCACTTCGCTGTGCGATCCCACCGTGGAAGAACTGAGCGACGTTAAAACGGCGGTCAGCGAAGCGGTGACCAACGCCATCGTCCACGCCTACAAAGACCGCGACGGGCAAATCGACGTAAACGCAGCGATCTATGAGGGAAACCTGCTCAAGATCCGTGTAAAAGACAGGGGCATCGGAATCGAAGACGTCGGCAAAGCGATGGAACCGCTGTTTACAACGGCGGGCGACGACCGCTCGGGGCTCGGCTTTACCGTAATGCAGAGCTTTTCCGACAAGCTGCAGGTCCGCTCCCGCCCCGGCGTCGGAACGACGGTTACCATCACTAAACATATCAAAGGGAAAGAAACGCCCTGACATGGAAGAAACAAAAGAAAGGGACGCTCTCGTTACCGGGAACATCCGACTGGTACACGCCTGCGCGAACCGGTTCAAAGACCGCGGCGTGGAATATGAGGATCTGTTTCAGGCGGGATGCGTCGGCCTTGTAAAAGCCGCAGCGGGGTTCGACCCGGCGCTGGGGTTCCGGTTTTCCACCTACGCAGTCCCGGCGATCCTCGGAGAGATCAGGCGTATCTTCAGAGACGGCGGCACGGTAAAGATCGGCCGCAGCGCAAAAGAAAAAGCAAAGCGGCTGCTGGACCTGCAGCAGTCGCTGACCGTATCGCTCGGACGGGAACCCACAGTGCGGGAGATCGCCGAAAGCGCAAAACTGGAGCCGGAGGAAACCGCAGCGCTGCTCAGCGCCTGCCTGCCGCCCGTTTCTCTGACCGCGGAAGAAGACGGCGGCGAAATCGATCTGCCGGAAAAGGACGAGCATGAGGCGATCCAGCAGAGGCTCGATCTTTCCGCCGCGATGAACCGTCTGCCCGAACGGGACCGGACCCTGATCGAGCTGCGGTATTTTAAGGGATACACCCAAACCGCAACAGCGCAATGCCTCGGCATGTCACAGGTGCAGGTTTCCCGCAGTGAAAAACGGATCCTCGGCGTTTTGCGGGGCTATCTGCTCTGATTCCGGATTCATTTGTCCAGAAGCAGCTCCATACCGGTTTTTTGCGGTTGCATCCCCATGGCCTCATAAAAGCGCTGTGCCTGCGGATTGCAGGACCAGACGTTCAGCGTTACGTTATAAAAACCGTGTTCTTTCGCGTAACCGATCACATACCGGTATAACGCCTTCCCGACGCCCTGCCCGCGGTGCGCTTCATCCACGCAGATATCGTCGATATACAGCGTTCTGACGTCCGTCAGCACGTGATCACCAACGATCTGTTTATGTACGCAAAAAGCGTGCCCGATAACGTCGCCCGCCGGATCGACGCAGACAAAAACAGGCGAAGCGTCGTTCCGGAACAATTCCTTCAGCTCCTCCGCGTTGTATTTCGTCGCGGGCCCCTTGAATATATCCGGGCGACCGCGGTGATGCACCATATCCACCTGCAAAAGCAAACCGAGGACCGCAGGGATATCTTCATCCACGGCGCGTCTGATCTTATACTCCATAACACGATTCTTCCTTTTCATTCCGGATGATAAAACCGCCTCTGCAACCGGAGACGGTTTATCGTTTTATCTTTGATTATTCCATTTTATCCCGCAGGTCCTTTGCGGTTTCCAAAAGCCGGGTCAGGATCGCGTCGCGTTCGTTATCCGGCGCGTCAAGGCTCTGATGGTGCGCTTCCATCACGCAGTCGCCGAGATAACCGATCTCGTTCAGCGTTTTTATGAACAATTCCCAATCGATAGTGCCGTCGCCTGGGATCAGGTGCCCGTCTCTGCTGCCGTCGTTATCCTGAATGTGCAATGACATGGGCGTCACGGCGCATTTTTTCAGCACGTCGGACTCGTAACCGCAGCAATGGGCATGGCCCACGTCGAAGCACCAGCCGAACCAGTCGGAATCCACAAGCTTTACGAGCTCGGCGACCATCTGCGGATCGGAGGATGCTCCC
Organism: Oscillospiraceae bacterium; assembly: GCA_902782845.1. Taxonomy (GTDB): domain Bacteria; phylum Bacillota; class Clostridia; order Oscillospirales; family Acutalibacteraceae; genus RUG806. The sequence goes on from CACZOP010000164.1 coordinate 8,147, forward strand.
CACAGGATATTTTCGGAAAGCAGGACCACGCCGCATTTTTTTGCTTTCGGCAGCAGCTTTTTGATAGCTGCGGCGTTCACCTGCAAAAACCGCAGTTTGCTGTTGATTGTATTCCCGTTTTTCTCGCGCCAGATCGGATGCACCACAAGATACCGAGCGCCGAGGGCGGCGGCAGCCTCGATCGACCGCTCTGCCATGGCAAAATCATCCGCTTCGTTGGGCGCGTGCGCGTGCGTATAAGAGATTCCTGCGGCTTCGGCGTGCGCTTTGAGCTTCTTCGCCCAATCAAGATAATCGTCCGCAAGGAAAGGCGACCCCTCGAAGGTCCAGTAATCGAAGCCCATATCAACGGCGTCGTAACCGAGGGATGCGAGCCGCTCTACAGCCGCTTCGGCAGGATAACCCTCCTCGAACACGTCGGTGGTGGTCACGATACGGGGCTTCATGCGGATGACCTGCGAGCCTTCAAACGAGAAATACTGCTTCTGAACGTCAAGCGTATCCACCCACGCGCGGGTCTCAAAGGTTTTCAGATTGCCGTTGGAGTTCTCATACACCCACGTGGGCGTCGGCCAGAGACAAACCGCCGGAGAAACCGCCTCGTAGAAATTCTGCCCCACGCCGTCCTGCCCGTGGTGCGCCATTTTGCAATAATCACAGTGAAGAACACCGCTGTCGCCGTATTTTTCCACCACGTAGTTTCCGGCGTTTTCACCAGCGTCGCCGTTGAACATCACGCTGGTGCCGCCGAGATCCATACGCATGATGGTGGAACCCTCGTTGCAGTTTCTCCACGCGGGATTAAAGGTGTAGAACACAGTGAATTTCGCGGCGCCGATATTGAACACGTCGCCCTCGGTCAGGCTCGCGGCCTTATCTGCGAATTTCGGCGTTAAACGGCAATAATCTGTAATCACCTTAAACGCCCATTCGTCGTATCCGTCGTAGAAAGAAGCCTCTGGGAAATTGGCGTAGACTTTATCGAAGCTGACTTCGCACCCATGGTTTTCAACAACCTCCAGAAACACTTCGCAGTGGTCGTCGTGGGCGTGTGAAAGAAACCAGGCGTCGATATGCGGCTTTCTCTGTCCGGTCGCCGCTTTCAGATATTCGATAAAGTATTCCGTCTCGGTACGATGGCCGCCGTCCACCACGATCACCTTACCGTCCTCGGTGGTGATGATAAAGCTGTCGCCGATGGTGTCGGTCACCGATTTCAGCATATGGATCGCATTCTGATTCATCGTGTTCGGTATTTTCTCCTTTTTTATATTGACCATAGAGATCAACCGGTCCCACAGCGCCTTGAAACGCCCGAAAAACTGTTTGATCTGTTCAATCATATTTTGGAACGGCGCTTTCAGGTTGTCGGTCACTGCGGCGTCGGCCTGAACGCTTCCGGCCGCGATCACAGGCGCCGCGGCGGTAAACAGAAACGCAAAAATCAAAAGGAGGCTGAGGATTCTTTTCTTTTTCATAGTTAAAACCTCATTGTCGTTATTATCATGCCGTGGTTTCGCAATCAATTCGCTTCTTCGCTTGTTTGGGCATTTTCTTCCGCCGGAGCGACACCGAGATACTCTTCGAGCGTGATCCCCTGCTCCGCGATCTCTTTCGCGGCTTCAACGCCCACGTAACGGAAGTGCCAGGGCTCGTAATCATAGCCCGTGATCTCCTTACCGCCCTCCGGGAAACGAAGGATAAAGCCGTGGTCCGCCAGCTTTTCGTGGATCTTTGCAAAGATCTCCTTTTCCGCCTTCATTTTTTCGTTTTCGTTGATCACCTCGCCGTCCTTGATAATGCAAACGTCGATGGCAAGGCCGGTATGGTGCTCGGAGGTGCCGGGAACAGCCACGGTGTTCTGCGTATACTCTAACCCGTATTCTTCCTCAAACTCACTCCAGAGCTCCTCCTGACGGGCAACGGAACGGTAGGTGCTGTCAAGCAGGATGATAATGCCTTCGTTTTCAAGATCGGCCTGCAGCGCGCGGAACGCTTCCAGCGCTTTTGTTTCCACTTTGAATACGTCGGTGGCGAGATACCCGTTATTTTCGTTCAGCTCCACGTCCGCCGGAATGGTGTTTTGCGCGTCCTCCAGCACTACGGTCGATTCCCAATCCTCCGGCAGCTTGTTCTGTTTGTTCACAAGCACCAGATAGTCGACGGCGTTTTCGCCGTCTGCGCCGACGTCGGCGGCTGTTGCTTCCTCAGGCGCGACGGTTTCGTCGGTTACGGCTTTTTCTTTTGCGCATCCGAAAAGAGAGAGCGCAAGGACCGCAGATAAAAACAACGCGACCATTCGTTTCTTATCCATGATAATCACTCCTATCGTTCTTCGATCGGACCCGTTAAAGATCCGAGCGTAAAATGACAATTTCTTTTCCTGCAAGGTTACAGCACCGTCAATTCGCGTGCGATCCCCTCATACCCGCTGCCGGTAACGAACTGCGGCAGGGTCTTAGTAATATTGCTTTCAAAACTGAAATGCAGATGCCCGGTCAGGATCCCCTTGATCAGCGGTTCGCTTTTGATATAATCCATCATACGCAGCGTCGGCGCGTCGGGACGCTGCTGCACGGCGCGGAACTCACTGTAAGGCAGCAGATGCGTTTCATCGCAGCCTACGATATAGGTACAGTCCGCGCCCGGGAACGACATATGATACCGATACAGCGATTCTTCAAACAGAGGATCGTGGAACGCGAGAATGATCGGCAGGCCTTTTTCCGCTTCTTTTTTCAGCCGCCAGATCTGCCAGTCGGCAAAACGGTAGTAGCTGTTGTCGATCCCCACGATGTTGAGTCCGCCAACGACCCGGGAATTGAAAAACATGGGAACGCCGAGGCCGTAGCCCATCTGCATATAGCTGTTCATGCGGTAGGCGTCGTCCTCCCAGGCCTCCCCCACGTATTGGGAATAATCGTGGTTGCCGGCAATAAAGAAAATGTGTTCGTCCGCCACGATCTCCCGCGCCTTTTCCACATTGGCGTGCGAAACGAAATCCATCAGATCGCCGGTGTGCACCAGCAGATCGCAGCGCTCCTTCGCATAAGCGATATGTTCATAAAGATACCGTTCTATTTCCGGAGTGGATAACCTTCTGGCAAGCGCGTGCTTGCGCTCGTCGTCCCTGTCGTCAACAAGCCCGAGATGCGTATCTGTCACGTGCAGGAGCTTCACAGGTTTTTCGAGCCCCGCGTGTATCGTTGATTTTATCAGTTGCATGGTGCATTCCCCTTTTATTCAAAATCCCGTTCTGAAAAATCGCCTTCTTTTACGGCAAGGCCGACGTATTCCGCGCCGCCGTTGCGTCCGTTGTACCACACGCGCCACAGATCGTGTTTTTCGTCGTACAGCGCGGAGGGCTTATAGCAGGAATCGGCGTCCCACGCGCCCGGCGTCGGAATCACCAGAGGATTCTGCCTGCAGCGACGGAACTGCGTAACGCCGTTTTTTGAATATGCGCAACAGATACATGCCGTATCAATATCGTGATAACCGATATAAAACAGCAGATATCCGAGCGTTTTATGCGGGATCATCTGGCAGCCGCCGATCCGGTCCTGCTCGAAAGCATTCTGCGGGGCGTTCACAAAAATCGGATTGATCGGCGACTTGCGCCAATGCGCCCCATCGGCGCTTTCGGCATAGGCAAGCACGTTCGGCTCGTAGGTTTCGCCCGCGCTGTACCACATACGAAAAACGCCGTTTTCATAAAGCACGCTGGGGTTCATCACCGAAGCGCCCTCCCAGGGGCGTTCGGGATATAAAACAGGCTCCTTTCCCACGCGGCGGAAGCTAATCCCGTCCGCGCTCTCAGCCAGGCCGATAAAGCTGTGCCCGCGCGCCTGCCCGGTATACCACATTTTATAGGTATCTCCGATTTTCAGCACACAGTTGCGGTTGATCATATCCTCCCATCCTGAGGCAGGATCGGGCGCCAAGGTAGACTGCGGCGGCGTCCAATGCTCGCCGTCTGCCGAAAAAGCGACGGCAACCGTGTGATTCTTCCGCCACGAAAAATCCATCCGGAATGTGCCGTCCGCCTGCCGCGCAACAGTAACGTCAAACAGCGTGCCGGTTGCGGAACCGCCGTAGATGGGGTTGTCGGGATGCTTTCTGAACAAAAAAGTCGCCTCTTTCATGTATTTTATTCCGATATGCCGCAGGCTGGCGCAAGATCAAGCGCATATATTGCACATGCGGCGTTTTCATCTGCGCCCGTGATCTCCAACCGCAGCGGGAATGCGCCGTCCTCGGCGAAAAACAAAAGCGATTGCGCGCGCACGGTTTCGCTTTTTCGCAGCGTTTCTTCCGCAGCCGCGGAATTATCCATAAAAACCCGCACGCGCGTGTCTTCCGCAGCCGTATAGCGAAGCGCGAGCGTATACGCGCCTTTGCGAAACAGAATCGGGCTGAAGGAAAACCCGCTGCCGACGGTCAGCCCCACACAGGGGAAGCATCCGTCCGCCGTCTCGGTCACGTAGGCGTCGCCGAAAAACCGGCAGGCGTTCACCGGGGACGTGATATGCGCCGGCAAAAGTGTCCGGACAAATCCGTTCGTCGTGGGCATGGCCTGAAGGATCACACCGGTTTCTTCGTCCACTGTTAACCGTTCCGCCCGCGCGCGGCGGGAAAACGCCGTATGATTCGAGGACGCGTGATAAAAGACGAACCATTCGTCGCCCGCTTTCACCACGGAGCCGTGATTGTTCCAGGACGCCGGATCACAGCCCTCGTTGTCAATCACCGTGCCGCGCCTTTCATAAGGGCCGTAGGGAGAATCGGCGAGCGCATAATCCAGTTTTGTCGGCCGCGCGCCGCTGTTCGGACGGTCTTCTTTATATTCCGACGCATAGACGACGCAATAGCGGTTTCCGAGTTTTCTTAACGATGACCCCTCGTGAAATCCTTCCCGTCCCGGGGCGTTTGAAAGCACGTCCGTGTGAACGGTTTCCGGCTTCAGCGTACAGAGATCGTCGTTCAGCTCCCCCACGTTCAGGTGAAACTGCCCCCAGGTATAGTATACCCGCCCCGCATCCGCAAGCACGGAGGGATCGATCCCGGCGATCGGTTTTCCGTTCAGCGTGATCTGCCGGGCGTTTTTAAATGGTCCTGCCGGATCGCCGCTCTCGGCAACGCCTTCGGTCCCGTCCGACAAACAAAAGAACAGATAATACCTGCCGTTGCGGCAGAGGGCGTCCGGCGCGTAAAGATCGGCGTCTGACCACGGCACGTCCTCCACGGAAAAGCTGACGCCGTGATCCGTCCAGTCCGTAAGGTCCGAAAGAGGCGCGGAAACGGCGTGATAACAGCCGGAGCAATAGCCTTTCCCGAACAGATCATAGGATCCGTAAAGATACAGCCGGTCGCCGAACACCTTCGGTTCGCCGTCGGGAACGTAGGTTCCGAACGGCAGAAAGGGATTTAAGCCCGGCGTCTGCTTCATTGCGCCGCCACCGGGTTTTTCAGCTGATAGGTCACTTCCATCAGCGGCTCGTCGTCTTCCCAGTCGTCGGTTTTCCACACGCCGCGGAAAAAGTCTCTGGCGCGGATCACAACTTCATTCGCATACACTTCCACTTCAACGCCGACGCCAGTATCGTCGAGCACTTCATGGTCGTCTTCGCCGCCGAGAGTGGTAATGCGCGGCAGGTAGGTCTCAGGGAATCCGTCGCTATTGTGGAAGGACCAGAAAAGATGCATGGGCATATGGGTATGTCCGACAAAAGCGAACAGATCGTGCTCCTGATTGAACGCGGCAAGCATGTCGATCAGGCGGCTTGTCTCTTCGCCGCTTTCATCAACGGCATAATCGGTGGGATGATGCGAAAAAACAAAGGTGGGCATGCCGCTTTCGGCAGCTTTATCCAAAACGCCCGCAAGCCATGTAAACTGTTCTTCCGTCATCATCATATCGTGGACGTCATGCCCCTCCATGCCAAGAACAATAAAATAGCAGCCTTCGACTACTTCGTAATAATAGGGGTGCTTCAGATCCTTCCCGAAGAACGCGCGGGTGTAATCAAACCAGCGGTTCTGCAGCTGTTCGTAATTCCCCTCGCCGTTTCCGATATCGTGGTTGCCCATCACGGGGAGCACGTTCTCGCCCTTGAGCACCGTACCGACCGTTCCGTGGAAAAGCATATTTTCAATATGCTGGCAGTTCATGGTGTTGTCGCCGAGGAAAACCACGGCGTCGTTGCCGCTCTTGTTTTTCTTAACGTTCTGGCAGGACTTGGCAAACACCTTATAGCGCATGGGGTTGTTTCCTTCAACGTGCGTGTCCGAGATTACCGAAAAATTCATCACACAGGCGTCGGGATCCTTCACGTCGTAGTCCTCGCCCGCCGGCAGACCGACGGTGATCAGCATGACCAGGGCTACGATGGTGGAGAACACTCTTAAAAACACAGATTTAATCATTGTTCATTCCTCACTTTTTATAATAATTTTAATTATTTGCAGAACACGTCGCGCACCGCTTCCAGATAACCGTAGCCGTACACGTCGTCCGGCTCCAGATAGCTCATTTCCGTCCACTCGTTCCAGGAATTGACGGTGACCAGCGGCACGTCGTTATAGCGGTCGGCGTAGTCTTTTGCCATTTCAAGCCCTTTTTTGAAGTTTTCGGGCGTGTTGTTCTTCATGATCGGCAGCGTCAGGAACAGATGCCGGGGATTATTGTCCCAGCCGACGGTCACGTGGGGGTAATACGGGACCTTGTATTCGCTGCGGATGCGATCCCATTCCTTCTGCACGTCCGGCAGGATCTCGAGATAATCCCGGTTGCAGTCCGTGAAATGCACGAACTGATAATGCGTGACGGAATCGAAGCCCAGCAATTCCACCAGATCTTTCGTGGAGCCTTCTCTCGCGGAATCCACCCCGCTCACGTTCACGGCGTTTTCAGAATAAATCGTCGCCTGCAGATGCAGATCCGGGAACCCGGCTTCCTTGGTAAGCCGCCTGAAGGAATCCAACGCCTCCCGCGTTTTTTCAATATTACCGAGTCCCCTTACAAGATTCGACATCTCGTAGATCATAAACACGGGGCATCCGTTGATCTTATAATAATTCGGCCGTTTGAAATAGAGGTCGATCACCCGGCGGCAGATCCGGTCGAATTCCGCCCGGGGCTGCGAACCGTACCAGATGATCTCGTCCAGGCCCGACTGCCGTTTATCCCAGGTGTAGCCCGCGTCGTGGTTCGCCCACATAAGATAAAACTGCATGTCCTCGTTGTTCTTCGCGCCGAGGAAGCCTTCGTCGAGGCACTGCTCCAGGAACGGACGGCGGTCGTACCAGTACCAGTCGTAGATGAACACGTTCACCCCGTGGCGTTTCGCCTCTCTGATCTGGAATTCCATCACTTCCGGGTCCGCCTCATCCACCGTCCCCCACAGGGGCTTCCGGGGCAGGATCTGCCCTTGGACCCTCGATTCGGCGCTCAGCACCGACTGCCACTCGCCGATGCCCTGCTCCCAGAACTGACGGGTCCGGGGCTCTTTGCCGGTGTAAGACGGCCAGATATAGGCCGCCACGTCGTATCGTTTCATTCCGCTCTCCTTCCCGGATCACTGCGCTGTAAAGGGCAGGCACCTGAGGTTCGAATATTTATGATAAGCGCTTTCGGCGCATACCATCAGCGTATACTCCTTGCCGGATTCCAGCGTGTCGGTCCCGATCCTGAAATCGGCGGTATCGTCGTTGTCAAAAACGAAATAATCGTCCACGAAGTTATTTGTATAAATGATCAGCCCCTTGTCGTTTTTGATCGTGACGCGGTATTCATGGACGATAAACCCACTGGCGGCTTTGGCTTCGTCGAAAGAGATCACCCACTCGCCGTTATCATTTTTATAAGCGGCGGCTTTCGCGTCTTCCGGGAACACCGGTTTTGTATCGTGAGCCGCCAGGTTTCTCAGCGTATAGGCGTAATTCGCCTGATCGTTCACGTCTTCGATATAGTAATCGCAGATATAGGTGTCCGAAAGCAGGTCGTAGCCGCGGATGCGTACGCTGCCGTCGTTGTCGGCTTCAATGATCGTCATCTGCGCCGCCGGATCGTAGCCATCGGGATGCTGGCCGGGGATATAATCCTTATCGGTCTCAAAGGTGGCCATGGCGCCGCAGCCGACCGAGGTGTAGGTGGTCTGGTTGATGCTGCGGGGGTCGTTCATCGGGAAATGGGAATGGCCCGAGAAATCCACCACGCAGTTATGGCCGTTGAGCACGATATTGAGCTGCGGGTCGCCCCAGTAGGTGGAGCCGTAAACCGTGCCCCAAGGATGCGGGTGATTGAACACGAACACCGCTTTGCCGTCGGCTTTTTTCTCCGCGTCCTTAATGGCGGTCGAGAGCCATTTGAGGCTGTCGGCGGTAAAGGTCCATTCCGTGGCGCCGCGCTCGCCGGAGAAAGCGATGCAGGAGAAGCCGTTGATCTCGGTCACGGTGTTTGGATCGTAGCCGAAATTGTTCAAAAAGAACTGCCTGTAATCGTCGTGCTTGAATTCGTGGTTGCCGTGAATGTTAATGCAGGGCGTTTCGGGACGCACGTGCTCGTTCAGCGTTTTCACGTAGTTTACGTAATCGCCTTCAAAGCCGACGCTCGAAAAATCGCCGAGGCCGAAGAAGCCGTCGACGCCGGGATAAGAAGCGTCGTTGTCAAACAGCGCGTAGGCCGTGTCGATCGCATCCGCCACGTGGTGGTTCTGGTTATGCGTATCCGTAAACGCCACCAGCCGCACCGTCGGGGTGAAGTCCTCCGCCACAACGGGAAGCTCTTCGGTAATTTTGCCCGCCAGCCGCTGCGCGCCGCCGAAAGGCAGGATCACGCCGAGTACCGTCGTCAGGCCGAAGATAATGCCGATAAACCATTGGAACAACTCGTGAAAACTCATTTTCATTTCCTCTCTTTATATGTAAATTTTCATTATCTGCTTTGATTCATCCGATCCATATAGCTCTCCGTGAGGCTTGCCCAGGAATACGCGCTCATATATTCGCCCCGGTAGGCGTCCACCGCCCCGATCTCGCCCTTGAAAAACCGGTAGAGGTCGCAGTCGAGCTTCTCGGGCACCGCCCGCAGAGAACCTCTGCGGATCTCCACGATATCACCGATCCCGTAGCTTTCAAGCGTCGTCCGCAGCGAACGGATCACCACGTCGAGCTGCTTTTGCATGGAGCGGTCGTAGAGCCCGTCCTCCCACAGCGCCGCAAACACGTTGGCCCGCGTAACGAAGCCGCCCTGCCGGTCGATGAGATAGGCAAGCAATTCCTTCGCCCGCGCGCGCTCAAACTCCACCGGCACGGCGTCAATCAGTACGTCAAACTCCCCGAATGTGCGCACCGTGACCCTTGCGGGAGCGCTTTTGTCCCGCCGCCCCTGCGCCGCGTAGGCGATCTCCGCCGCAAGCCGTTCTGCGTTCACGGGCTTCAGAAGATAGCCCGAAGCGTGCAGGCCGAAGGCGTCCACAGCGTATTCGGCATAGCCGGTCAGAAAAATGATCGCGATATCCGGACGCAGCTCCTTGATCTTCGCCGCAAGCGTGATCCCGTCCATATCCGGCAGGTTGATATCCAGCAAAACGATATCCGCGCTGTTTTTTTTCAGCCTGTCCAGCACCTCTTCCGCGCTGCCGAAGCCCTCCACGCAATATGCGGGAGAAAGCTCCCGGCACATGGAAACGCTGAGCCCCAGAACGAGCGGTTCGTCATCCACACAAAGGATCGTCATTCCCGGAAACGCCTCCTGATTCTCTGTAATAATATAACTTCATGTCCAACAAATGTCCAACAAAAGAAGCCGGAGTTTTATAAAATCACATGCGGGCGGGGATCCTAATCGTCACGGTGGTGCCCCGGTCGATCTCACTGTCAACGGTCAGCGTGCCGCCGCACATGCCTTCCACCCGTTCGCGCACGTTTCTGAGCCCGATGTGCGTTCCGTCTGCCGTCTCGGCCGCCGAAACGTCAAAGCCCTTCCCGTTGTCCCGCACAACGATCTCGTAGCCCTGCGCCGTTTTCACGGTGGATACCGTGATCAGCCCGTCCCTGCGGATCCGGATCCCGTGGCGTATGGCGTTTTCCACCAACGGCTGCACGGTGAGCGCCGGGACGGAGAAATCCAGCTCCGGCGTATCGTATTCCACGCGGATAGAAGGAAAACGGATCGCTTCGATCTCGGCGTAGATGCGGGTATGCTCCAGTTCCTTTGCCACCGGGATCAGATTCGGCAGGCTGAGGGAGTCGATATTCTGCCGCAGATAAGCGCCGAATTTTTCGGTGGTGGAAAAGGCCTTTTCGGGATCGGTTTTGCACAGCGCCTGAATGGTGGAAAGCGTGTTGTATAAAAAATGCGGCTGGATCTGGCTCATCATGATCTGGATGCGCTGTTCCGCCATCATCGCCCGTTCATGCTCCCGCACGAACTGCAGATGCAGCCAGATATAATAGAAAACGCAGCTGCTCACAACGGCCACGGTCAAAAACGAGACCGGATATTCGCTTTTTGCGGCAAACGTATCGAGCAGCACAGCGCCCACGATCAGCAGGGCATTCAGAACCGGGATCAGCTTGCCGCTGTTCCATTCCCCGGCGTTTTCTTTCACCGTGAGATACACGAGATACGCCAGCAACCCGGCGCTGACGACGTGGCAGCAGAATCCCAGGGGTCCCCGGTAAAACACGTTGTTTTCGTCGATACTGAAGCACAGGTCGGAAAACAGCGCCGTCAGGTGGACCGCCGCGTTCAGCCCGATCGGGATCCAGGCGTACCGGTAAGACCGCCGCTTGCCAACGATATAGTAGAACAGCACGAGGATCACCGGGCGTACGCTGTAGCCGTAAATACTGACCACCGTTCGGGCGTAGGGCATCCGCCCGTTGAGCTCCAGCGCATATCCCGCGTAGTTCTGCACGAGCAGGCTGAACACGAAAACAACGATCAGCAGCATGACCGTTTTATGCTTTTTCCGGATATACGGGTCGATGCGCACGGCAAGGGACAACCCGACAAGCTGGAGCAGCAGCGGCAGGAACATCATCATATGCGCCGACGTATTCAGAACCAACCCCAACACGTCCTTTATATTATTTCTATAATAAAATGTTAACATAAAGCCGGGCTTCTGTCAATGAAAAAGCGTTTATCCTCCTCTTAAAAATCTAATATTTCTCTTAAATTTTGTTGGACATTTGCCGTACGTCATGCTATACTAAGGGCTGAATAATGAAAAAGGAGACTTCACAATGAAAAAACAATTCACTCTTATCATCGCAGTTCTTATGATCCTTCTGCTTCTTCCCACGGGATGCGCCCCCAAAGACAGCGTCGGCAAAAACGACACCGGAAAATCCCCCGACGAAGCCCTTTCGCTCTGGACAGAGAACGCGCAGGCGAAAAAAGCCCTGGTTGAATACGTGGAAGCGATCACCGACGAAAACGGCGCGGATTTCATCCCCGAGGAGGACCGCATCGCCGTATTTGATCTGGACGGTACGCTTTTCTGCGAGACCGACCCCAACTATTTCGACTATACCCTGCTCGTCCACCGCGTGCTCGAGGACCCAAATTATAAAAATAAAGCCTCCGATTTTGAAAAAGAAGTCGCGAACAAGATCGTTGAACAAAACGAGACCGGCGCGAAATTCGAAGGGCTCGAGGTACAGCACGGGCAAGCCGTCGCTTCCGCCTTTAAAGGCATGACCATCCCGGAATTCGACAGCTATATTCAGGAATTCAAAAAACTGCCCATGCCGAGCTACACCGGCATGAACCGCGGCGACGGCTGGTATCTGCCCATGCTGCAGGTGGTGGATTATCTGCAGGCCAATGGCGTCACGGTTTATGTGGTCAGCGGCACCGACCGGTTTATCGTCCGCGGCATCGTGCACGACTCTCCGCTGAACGTCCCGCCGCGGCAGATCATCGGATCCGACGAAACGGTGGTCACAAAAGACCAGGGAGACGAGGACGGCCTTGATTACGTTTACGACGACAACGACGAACTGGTGCTCGGCGGCGAATTCATCATCAAGAACCTGAAGATGAACAAGGTTTCCGTCATCATGCAGGAGATCGGCCAGCAGCCGGTCCTCTCCTTCGGCAATTCCACCGGCGACTCCAGTATGGCGGAATACGTCACCACCGACAACCCCTACCGCAGCCTTGCCTTCATGCTCTGCTGCGACGATACGGCGCGCGAAAACGGCAACGCCGAAAAGGCGCAGAAGATGGCGGATCTCTGCAAAGAATTCAACTGGATCCCCGTTTCGATGAAAAACGACTGGACCACTATCTACGGCGACGGCGTAACGAAGAAATAATTTCCATACATCCGAGGAGGCTTCCAATGTATAATGAACGAATGAAAGAACGGGTCTTCAACAAGCTGAACAGCGCGCTGAACATCTATGAAAAACTGATCTACACCAAGGTCGGCGAGCTGAAGAACACCGAGGCGTATTACACCCGCGAGCACCTGCGGGAGATCCCCGCCGGGGACTTTACGCCCATTGAACCCGGCGCAGGCTGGGGCGGCGAATGGGAGAACATGTGGCTCAGGGGCGAGTTCACCGTCCCCGCGGAGCTGGACGGCAAAGCGCTGTACGCGGTATCGGACTGCGGCGGCGCGGAGCAGCTTTTCTTTCTGAACGGCGTTCCCAAGGGTATCATCAACAGCAAAAACCGGGATTTTGTGGGCGGAAGCCACGCCTGCCAATACCTCGGCGCCGCGAAAGCAGGAGAAACGCTGCGGCTTGCCTTTGAATGCTACGCCGGGCACTACGACCCAAACACCGACCCTTTCGACGACTATTTCCGCCCCGATCCCACGCAGAGCTTCGATCACACCTTCAATGGCGTTGAGATCTGCACCCGCAACGACGATATTTTCACGCTGGTTTTCGACGTCCGCGAGCTGCTGAACGCAGCAAGACGCCTGCCCGGCGACACCTTCGTCCCCGCGAAAGCAACAAAAGCGCTTCTGAAGATCAACGACGTGCTGCCGCTTTACCCAAAAGACACGTCAAACGAAGAGTTGTCAAACGGCGTAAAAGCCGCGCTCGAAATCTCCCGTCCCTTCTTCTCCGGCGGCAATTCCCGGGTCTTCGGCAGGGTGGGCATTATCGGACATTCCCACATGGACACCGCCTGGCTCTGGCCGGTGAGTGAAACGGTCCGCAAGTGCGCGAGGACCTACGCCAACGCCCTGTACCTGATGGAGCAGTATCCCACCTATAATTTTATCCAGTCCTCCGCGCTGCACGGCGAATGGATGAAGGATTACTACCCCGCGATCTTCGCCGAAATGAAGAAGCGTGTGGCGGAGGGGCGCTATGAGCCCAACGGCGGCGTTTACGTGGAATGCGACTGCAACATCACCTCCGGCGAGCTGATGGCACGGCAGTTCTTAAAAGGCCAGCAGTTCACCCGCGAGAATTTCGATTACACAGCCGACAGCTTCTGGCTGCCCGACACTTTCGGCTACAACGCCAATATCCCGCAGATCATGCTGCAAAGCGAAGTCAGATATTTTTATACCACCAAGATCGGCTGGAACGAGCTGAACCGCTTCCCCTATGAGAGCTTCGTGTGGAAAGGGCTCGACGGCAGCGAGGTGCTCACCCACTTCAACCGCACCCATTGCTGGCCGGACGTCGGCGACTGCTCCGCCGCAGTGCGGGATCTGCAGTTAAAGGACGCTTCCGACCTGCGTTTCGTTGCCTACGGCTTCGGCGACGGCGGCGGCGGACCGACCCCCGGCATGATCGAGACCTCCCTGCGAGCCTCAAATATGGAAGGTCTGCCCGAGATCGTGCCCATGACGGCCGGCGAATTCATGCATGAGCTGGAAGAACAAAGGGACGATCTGCCCGTGTATCACGACGAGCTGTATCTGGAGCTCCACCGGGGCACCCTCACCCAGATGCATGAGGTAAAGCGCAAAAACCGCAAGGCGGAATACGCCCTGCGCGACTTTGAGTATTTCAACGTCCTGAGCGGCGAAAAGCGGCACGAAAAGAGCGACGAATGGCTCAAAACGCTGCTGAAAAACCAGTTCCACGACATTCTGCCCGGCACCAGCATCAAACCGGTGTACGACGTTTACCACAAGGAGCTGGACGCGCTCCTCGAAAACTACAAAAACGCCGCGGCGTCCTATGCGGACACGCTCACCGACGGCAACGACGGCGTCACAGTTTTCAACACGCTTTCTTTCAGCCGGAACGATCCCGCCGTTATGGAAACGGAAGGCTACGCGAAAGACTATCCCTCCCAGCGCTACGCCGACGTCTGCGGCAGAGAGCTGCTGGCGGTGGGCGGCGTGGACGTTCCCGGTTTCGGCAGCGCCGCGGTCGCCCTTGCCGACGCCCCCATGGAAGCGGACAGCCCCTTTATCTACAACGGCAAAACGCTTACCACACCCTTCGCTAAGATCACCTTTGACGAAAACGGCTATATTGCTTCTTTTGTGGATCTTGCCTCCGGCAGGGAGCTGCGCAAGGCGGGCGGCGCGCCGCTGGGCGTTTTCCTCTTCGGCGAGGACGTGCCGCTGTTCTACGACAACTGGGACGTGGACCGTGACGTGGTGAACAATCTGCAGCCCGTTTCCGGCTTTGTAAAAAGAGAAGTCGTAACCGACGGCGCGGTGGAGATCCGCCTTCGCAGCGTCTTCACCATTGAAAACGGCACCGCGCTCACGCAGGATATGGTTTGCTACGCGTCAAGCCCCCGCGTCGACTTCCACACCCTTATTCATTGGAACAGCCCCCACAGGCTGTTAAAGGCAGGCTTCGATCTGGACGTTTCCGCCGACCGGGCCAGGAGCGAGATCCAGTTCGGGTCCATATCGCGGCCCACCACCGCGAACAACTCGCTGGAGCTGGCTAAATTCGAAGTCTGCAACCGCAACTTCACCGACGTGAGCGAACCGGGCTTCGGCGTCGCCGTTCTCAACGACTGCAAATACGGGATCACGGTCACCGACTGCAACCTGCGGCTTTCGCTGCACCGGGGCGGCACGCACCCGGATCACACCGGCGACCGCGGCGACCATGAACTTACCTATTCCCTGCTGCCCCACGCCGGTGCGTTCACCGCGGAATCCGTGGTACATCCGGCCTATGAGCTGAACGTCCCCATGGTCATTGCGAAGGGGTCAGCCGAAATCAAACCGATCGTGCAGATCGACGCGCCCAATATCATCTGCGAAGCGCTCAAACCCGCCGAGGACGGCAGCGACGCTTTCGTGCTGCGGCTGTATGAATGTGAAGGAACAAAAACCGCCGCGACCCTTGCCTTCGGCACCGAGATCTCCTGCGCCGTATGCACGAACATTCTCGAGGACGAACGCGAAACGCTTCCGGTAACGAACAACGGCGTCGGGCTTTCCTTCCGTCCGTTTGAGATCAAAACGGTCAAGTGCCGCAGATAAAAAAACCAAAGGAAGGGGACGCAAACATGCAAGACCCGTATGAACTGCAGGCAAAGGCGCTGCTGGAACAATTATCCCTCGACGAAAAAATCTATCAGGTCACCGCGGATATGATCTTCGACGTGGACGAGGGCTACGCCCAACTCCGGAACCCCCTTTTCGGCTCCTACAGGAACCCGGGGCATTTCATGCACTATAAAAGAACGGCTCCCGCTTCTCCGTCGGAGGTCGCGGAACAGATCAACGACGATATGCGCCGCAGCATTGAAGCCCAGCCCCATCACATTCCGCCCATCGAAAACGGCGAGGCGCTGCACGGCGCCCAGTGGGGCATGGGCACCAATTTCCCGCAGCCCATCGGCCTTGCGTCCGCCTTTGACCCCGCCCTTGTGGAACGGGTGGCAGACGTGATCGGGCAGGAGTGCGCCGCGGTGGGCGTGCGGCAGGTGTTCTCCCCCGTTGTGAATCTTGCGCGGGACTGCCGCTGGGGCAGGACCGTGGAAACCTACGGCGAGGACGTGAAGCTCTGCTCCGATATGGGGGCCGCCATGTGCCGGGGCCTGCAGAAAAACGGCGTGATCGCCACCCCCAAGCACTTCGCGGACAACTACGGCGCGGGCGGACGGGATTCCAACTATTCCGATACCAGCGAGCGCACCATCCGGGAGGTCTTCCTGCCCCCCTTCAAGGCCTGCTTCGATGCGGGCGCGAAATCCGTGATGGCAGCCTATAACGCCTGGGAGGGCGTTCCCTGCACCTCAAACCGCAAACTGCTCACCGGGATCCTGCGGGACGAATGGGGCTTCGACGGCTTTACGGTGTCGGACTATTCGGGCGCGGAAGGCATTTATACCGCCCACGGCTGTGCGGAAAACGAAGCCGAAGCCGCCGCCATGGCGCTGAAAGCCGGGCTGGACGTGATCCTGCCCCGGGATAAATTCGACGTTGTGAAAGCGGCCGTTGAAAAAGGATATCTCACCGAAGAGGCACTGGATAAAAACGTGCTGCGGATCCTCACAGCGAAATTCCGGCTCGGGTTATTCGACGAGCCTTATAAAGATCCCGGGAAAGCGGACGCACTGGTCCGCTGCGATCGGCACAGGGCGCTGGCGCTGGAGGCCGCGAGAGAAGCCGTCGTGCTCTTAAAAAACGAAGGCGTTCTGCCGCTGGACCGTAATACAACCAGACGCATCGGCGTGTTCGGGCAGAGCGCGGATCTGATCCCCATCGGCTCCAACTATTCGGGACCCTACGGCACGCCCTGGCAGGGCGACGACGCGCCAACGCCGCTGGAAGCGCTGCGGGATTATCTCGGGGAGGCGGCAGAAGTCGTTTACGGCGAACCGGACGAAATCGAAGCCCTCGCCCCGACCTGCGACGTGAATCTTTATTTTACCGCCATCATTGAAGGTGAAGGCAGCGACCGCAGCGACCTGCGCCTGCCCTCGGTGACCGTGCACAAAAACCGCGAAGAAGACGGCGGGCTGATCGTGGACGAAGCGACACAGGAGATCACCGAAGATCAGGAACAGTCCATCCTGCGGCTGTGCGCCGCCAACCACGACGTCGTGGTGATCCTGCAAAACGGCGCGCCCATCGACATGACGGCGTGGATCGAAAAGGTCCCCGCCGTGATTGAAGCGTGGTACCCCGGCGAGCAGGGGGCGAAGGCGCTCTCTGAGATTTTGTTCGGACAGACGAATCCCTCCGGCAAGCTTCCCATCACCATCCCCAAAAGCGTGGGCCAGCTCCCGCTATATTACGCCTATAAGCCCTCCGGCAGGGGCTACGCCTACTGCGACAACGACGGTAAGCCTCTCTACCCCTTCGGCTACGGGCTGAGCTTTACGTCCTTTGAGATCACGCGCCCGGCGCTGGAAGCGGAAGAAGACGCGGTCACGGTCTCCTGCGATGTGACCAACACCGGAGAGATGGACGGCGCCGAGGTCGTGCAGCTTTATCTGCACTCTTATAACTGCGAGGTCGTCCGCCCGCTGAAGGAGCTCAAAGCCTATTCCCGCGTCAGCCTCAGATCCGGCGAAACAAAGCGCGTATCCCTCACGCTTACAAAAGAAGCCTTCCGCTACTATAACGCCGCCATGGAATACGGCCTGTACAGGGGCTGCCACAGGCTGCTCGTCGGCACGTCCTCCGAGGAAATCGCGGCCACGTTTGATGTCGCCGTAAAGAACGGCGCGATCACGGTCGTGGGATAAAAGGCGGCATTTCTCCGCTTGACTTTTTCAGGCGGATAGTATAAAATGATTTTACAGTAAACTGCAAAAGGGAGAATTCATATGAAATCGGACGTTATCCATATTTCCAACGACGGGATCGGCATCTCCGAAGCTGTCAGGCAGACCGAGGCCGTCGCCGTTTACAAATCCCTCTCGAAAAAAGACGCCGTTCACCTGCTCCTCTTGACCGAAGAAATGACGGGCATGATGACAGCCCTCACCGGCGAGCATGAAGCCGACTTCTGGCTTGAAACCGTGGGCGACACGTTTTATCTGCACCTGAAAACCGAAACAAAGATGAATACCGAGCTGCGGAAAAAGCTGCTCGCCGCTTCCACCAGCGGAGAAAACATCGCGGCAAAGGGCGTGATGGGCAAGATCAAGGATCTTTTCAGCCGCCTTCTCGAGCCCACCGAAGCGCCCATTCCCCGGGAATACGCGGCGGGATTTGTAAGCGAAGACCTGCCGACGGCGGAAGCCGCCGCAGTCGCGAAGAATATGTCGATCGTCGCCATGAACATCTGGTCCCTCAACCGGTACAAATCGGAGCTGAAGGCTTCGGGCAAAGTCTGGGACGAGCTTGAGCAGTCGATCGTCGCAAATATCGCGGACGATATCGAAATCGGCATTGCGGCCAATTCCGTTGAAATGGTCGTTTATAAACAGTTTTAACAAGGGGGTACGTTATCATGACAATAGAAAAGATCAAAAACGGTACGGCGCTGACCGTTGTTCTTCAGGGGCGCCTTGAAACCACCACCGCGCCGGAGCTTGACGCCGTTATCAAATCCGAAACCCAAGGCGTGACCGATCTCGTCTTCGATTTCACCGCGCTCGACTACATTTCATCCGCCGGTCTCAGGGTACTGCTTTCCGCCCAGAAGATCATGAACAAGCAGGGCGCGATGAAGGTCGTGGGCGCCAACGAGATCGTCAGAGAGATCTTCGACGTCACCGGCTTCTGCGACATCCTGACAGTTGAATGACCGTGCTTTCCGTCGCCGGGCTGTTCCCGGCGGCTTTTTTTGTTTATCTGTAATTCTCCGATGCAGAAGCGGGTTGGTTGTTCCTGTTAAACAAAAAAAAGAACCGCTCCCCTGCACGGGAACGGCTCCCCCGGCCGCGCAGATCGCGCGGCGAAGTTCCGATGTTTTTTTACACCTGCATAAACGCCTCGAGCTTCTCAAGGCTCATATATCCCACCGTCTGGTCGGCGATCTTGCCGTCGCGGTAGACCACAAGGCTCGGGATGCTCATAATGCCGTGCTGCGCGGCAAGGATATCCTCCTCGTCCACGTTTACCTTGCCCACCTTGATCTCGGGATGGTTGGCCGCGAATTCCTCCAGCACCGGCGCAAGCATCTTGCAGGGGCCGCACCAGGTCGCCCAGAAATCCAGCAGGACGGGTTTGTCGCTGTTCAGCACTTCACTGCTGAAATTATTCTTTGTGATAACAACTTCGCTCATCGTTATTTCCTCCGTTATTTTGATCTCACAGTTATCCTATCATATTCCCGCGTCCCGGGTCAACCGTTTTGTCAATAATACGGCGGGAATTGTAATTATTATTCACGTTTCAGGCTGCTCAATGCGGTCTTTTTTTGTTTCTGTCAGGTAAAAGCTGCTTTCCAAAAGCGCCATCACGGCGTCGTCGGAGAGCGTGTCGTCCAGCACCACGGTGATCCAGTGCTTATGGTTCATGTGGTAGGCGGGGAAAACGCCGTCCTTTTCCGTCGGCGAAGGCAGCGCGCCGGGGTCGATTTTCAGGTTCACGGCGTCCAGCGGCGTTTCATCGCCGTTTTTCAACAGGTTCAGCCGTTTGATCCGCATGATCAGTGCAAACCACTTGCCGGAACGCAGGTGCCGGAATACGCCGGCGCCGTCGTAGGGGCTATCGCCCCACGGAAAATCCGGACGCACGCCCCAGCGCCCGAAAATCATCCCCGTGATCCGGTTCGCCTGCGCCGAAACGAAGGGCTTTTCCACACAGCAGTTTTTCGCCACATGCTGCAGCAGCGCCTCGTATGCGGCGCGGACGGTGCTCACAAACGGGCCGTCAAAGTCCACAGCCCGCAACGGAGCGTATTCCTCGTCGTTCATGGTATCCACCACACGGCCGCAAACAGAACCGTCTTTTGTCACAAAGATCTCCGCGCGGAAGTCGCCGTCCATGAAATCGGCGGTATAGGAATATCCCGCCCCGGTGTTCACAAAACCGAAATCCCGCATTTTTTCCGGATCGAATCCGCTTTTCAGAAAAACCTTTTCTTCAATCGTCATATCTTTTCGTCGCCGCAGTTTTTTACATGTTTATTATACTGTATTCCCGCCCCGCCCGTCAAAGGATTTGATGAATAGTCGCCAGTCGACAGTATACATTCGCCGGAATAAAAGGAAAACGCCTGCGCGTTTTGAATTGTATAGCGAGAAACCTTACTCACAGAGCTTTTTCAAATGGAACAAATAACCTCGCCAAAGCATTCTGTCGACTTTCGAATGAAAATCGTATTACAGTTCATGATAATATAAACAGATGTTTTCATAGCGCCCGTCCTTCATTCTGAACCCGCCGGGAACCGTGCCGAGCTGCCGAAAACCCAGGCGTTCATACAGATGCCTCGCGTGAATATTGGTTGCAACAACGGCGTTGAACTGCAGGAGCTTAAACCCCGCGTTTCCGGCTTTCTCCAGGCAGTCAAGCACCAGCTTTTCACCGATATGGAGGCCCCGTGCTTTGGAAGCGACCGCAAAACTTGCATTGCCGATATGGCCGCAGCGCCCGATATTGTTCGGATGCAGTATATACAGCCCCAAGATCTCCCCATCGTTTTCGGCGACGCCGGTATAGCTCTGGGACGCAAAGAAAAGCGTCCCGCCCGCCGTGTCGAGGCATTCTTCCTGCGGGAAAGCGATCCCTTCCTCAACGACCTCGTTCCAGATCCCGATCATGGCGTCCACGTCCGACGGACCGTATTCCCTGATGACCATAAACGCTTCCCTCCTCTGCAAATCCCGTTTCTTTGGCTGCGGCTCAGACCGTCTCCGCCACGTCGAAGATCAGCCGCTCTGTCTTTTCCCAGCCGAGGCATGCGTCGGTGATGGATCTGCCGTATACGCCCCCGCCGATCTTCTGCGCGCCGTCCTCGATGTAGCTCTCGATCATAAAGCCCTTGACAAGCCGCCGGACATCGGGATTATACTTTCTGCTGCTGAGCACCTCTCTGGCGATGCGGGGCTGCTCAAAGGGGTTCTTCCCGGAATTCGCGTGGTTGGTATCAACGATCACGCCGGGGTTCTGAAGGCCGCTTTCGGCGTAAAGCGCCGCCAGATGCGTAAGATCCTCGTAATGGTAGTTCGGCAGGCTCTGTCCGTGCTTGTTGATATAGCCCCTGAGAATGGCGTGAGCAAGCGGATTGCCCTCGGAATGGACTTCCCACCCGCGGTAAATAAAGGTGTGCCTGTGCTGCGCCGCCGTGATGGAATTCATCATCACCGAAAGGTCGCCGCTGGTGGGATTTTTCATGCCCACGGGGATCTCGATCCCGCTGGCGGTCAGGCGGTGCTGCTGGTCCTCCACACTGCGTGCGCCCACGGCCACATACCCCAGCAGATCGTCAAGATACCGGTGATTTTCGGGATAGAGCATTTCGTCCGCGCACAGAAAACCGGTTTCGGCAATGGCGCGCATGTGGAGCTCCCGGATGGCGACGATCCCCTTGAACATATCGGGCCGCGCGGCAGGGTCCGGCTGGTGGAGCATACCCTTGTAGCCGTCGCCGGTGGTGCGGGGCTTGTTGGTGTAGATGCGCGGGATGATCAGGATCTCGTTTCGCACCTTCTCCTGCACGTCTCTCAGGCGACAGATATAATCCAGAACGCTGTCGTCCCGGTCCGCCGAGCAGGGGCCGATCACCAGCACAAAGCGGTCGTCTTCCCCGCGGAACACCCGCCGGATCTCTTCCCCTCGTTTTTCCACCAGCGCCTTTCCGGCCGCGTCCAGCGGATACATTTCCTTCACTTCCTTGGGGATGGTCAGCTTCCGTTCAAAAGTCATATTCATCGGTTTGTTCCCTCCGTTGCTTCTCCGATTTTCTTTTATTTGTCAAACAGCGCCCGCCGCCGGGTGGAAAGCCGCATTTTCTCTTTCAGGGCTTCCTCGTCCTCCGCCTCCAGCAGGTCGTGCAGGGTCTTGAATTCTGCCATGAATTTCTCCATCTGGGCCAGCAGCGCCTCTTTGTTCAGCAAAAAGAGCTCGCACCACATATTCTCGTTGATCCGGGCGATCCGGGTCAGATCCCGGAAGGAGTCGCCGGTGTAGTCCACCAGATGCTCGCTTTTGGAGCAGGTCATCAGGCTCACGGCGATGCAGTGCGTCAGCTGCGACACAAAGCCGATCATTTCGTCGTGGGCCTTGGGCGGCAGAGCGGAAATGCGGGCGAATTCCAGCGTTTCGCCGATCCCCTTGCACAGCTCAATGGTTTCAAAGGTGTTTTCGTCGGTGGGCACCACGATATAGTTCGCTTCCTTAAAAATGCCGTCGTCGCTGTTCCTTACGCCCGAAACCTCCTTGCCCGCCATCGGATGCGCCGCGATGAATTCCGCGTCCTTTCGCAAGATCTTCTGGATCTCATACACAACGCAGCTTTTCACGCCTGTCACGTCCGAAAGCACAACGCCGGGTTTCAGATATTTCTGGTTTTCGGCGATCCACGGGATCAGCAGATGCGGATACAGCGCAAAGATCACAAGGTCCGCCCCGGAGATCAGCGCCGGGTCCGCTGCCGCCGAGCCCCGTTCGATATAGCCGTTTTCAAGCGCGAAAGCGATCGCGCCTTCGTCCACGTCGATAGCGGATACCCGGTAGCCCCGGCGGGAAAATCCCATGGCGTAGCTGCCGCCGATGAGCCCCAGGCCCACCATCAGTATCCGCGTATTTTTATCAAGTTTCATTCTGTCGCTCCTGTTGTATTCATCATTGCCGGGCGCCGGAACCGGCGCCCGGGCTTTCTTCTTCGATCCGGATGTCGGCGCCGAGCGAAGCGAGCTTCTCAAAAAAATCCGGGTAGCTTTTGTTCACCGCCTGCGCCCCCGTCAGCGTGCCGCCGGTCTGAAGCAGCAAAACGCTCAGCGCCATCGCGATCCGGTGGTCGTCGTTCGCGCAAACGGGCGTGTCCGGCGCTTTCAGCCTGCCGGGGAGCACGGCGATTGCGTAATCCCGCAAATGTGTGCCGATCCCGAACTTTTCAAGCTCCGCCGCCATCACGTTGCCCCGGTCGCTCTCCTTCAGCTTTAATCGCCGCGTCCCCGTAAAGGTCGCGCCCTTGCCGGTCGCTGCGGCAAACGCCATGAGCACGGGGCCGAGATCCGGGCAGTCCGCAATGTCCGCCACCGCGTTTTCCCTCTGCAGTTTTTGCAACAGCGAAACGCAGATCCGGTCCCCCTGGCGGCTTTGCTCCGAAAGGCCCTTTACGTCGATCTCTCCGCCGAGCGTTTGCATGGCGAACCAGAACGCGGCGTTCGACCAATCCCCTTCCACTGCCGCGTTTGCCGGCGCATACCGCTGCCCACCCGGTACAAGCAGCGTGGTTTCGTCGCCCCACCGTGCTTCAACGCCGAAAAGCCGCAGCGCATCCAGCGTCAGATCGATATAGGGGCGGCTCTCCACCCCGTCCGTCAGCGAGATCACGCTGTCCCCCTCCGTCAGGGGCAGCGCGAACAGCAGACCGCTCACAAACTGGCTGCTGATATTGCCGGGGAGACGAAACTCGCCGCTTTTCAGCCCTTCCCCCACCGAAACGGCCTTGCCGTCGTTGAAAAACGGGATCCCCTGCGCTTCACAGATATCCGCATACACCGATAAGGGGCGGCGCAGCAGGCGGGGCGTCCCCGTCAGCCGGGTCTTGCTGGGCGTCAGCATGCACAGCGGCAAAAAGAACCGCAGGGTGGAACCGCAGGCGCCGCAGGGCAGCGCCGAACGCACGGTTTGCGTGGGGAGGCCGCGGGAAATAATGTGCAGCGTGCTTCCCTCCGTTTCCGTTTCAACGCCGAACGCCCGCAAACAACTGAGGGTGGCGGAAACATCCTCCGACAGCGCAACGTTCTCTATAGCGCTCTCTCCCGCCGCGAGCCCCGCCGAGAGCAGCAGCCGGTGTGCGACGCTCTTTGAAGGGGGCGCCGTCACCGCGCCTTTTAATTGGGAGGGATAAAAACGAACCTTCATACGTTTCCCCCGCTTTTTTTATACAAGTCCGCCAGAAGATCCGCCGCGTCCAGATAGCCTTTCAGGCCGCGCCCTTTGACGGTCGCGCGGCAGGCGGCGCGGAGAAAGCTTACTTTTCTGAAGTCCTCCCGGGCGTCCGGGTCGCTGATATGCACTTCCACCGTGGGAACGCCGACGGCCTTTACGGCGTCCAGCAGCGCGACGCTGGTGTGGGTATACGCGCCGGGGTTGATAATGATGCCGTCGTCCCGCCTGTATGCGCTCTGAATGGCGTCCACCAGCGCCCCCTCGTGATTCGACTGAAAAAAGCGGACGTCGATCCCCCGATCGCGGCAGTGCGCCGCGATCATCCCGCACAGGTCATCGTAGGTCTCCCTGCCGTAGATCTCCGGTTCACGGGTCCCCAGCAGATTCAGATTCGGTCCGTTGATCACCAGTAGTTTCATAGCCGTGCCTTCTTTCGATTTCTTTCGCCGCGGTAACCGCGTCGTTTTCCACGGGGATCACCTCGTCCGCCGTGTCAAGATAGATTTTGCGCCGTTCTTTGTATCTCTGTTCCACCGCTTCTCTCGTGTTGGCCAGCGGCCGGTCGTCCGTGGGGATCAGAAACGCCGTCGGGCGATCCAGATAATAGAGCCTGCCGTTCCTCTTCAGCGCCTCCACGTTCGTTTCCCGCAGCACGGCGCCGCCGCCGGTGGAGATCACGATCCCCGAAAGCAGCGAAACGTCGCCCACGGCTTCCGCTTCCAGCGACCGGAAGCAGTCCTCCCCATTTTTCCGGAAGATCTCAACGATCTTCTCTCCCGTCCGTTTTTCGATCAGGTCGTCTGTATCTATAAATCTGCGGCCCGTATCCCGCGCGATCTGCCTGCCCACGGTGGATTTCCCGCTGCCGGGCATACCGGTGAGCACCACGTTCTGTTTTTCCCTCAGCAGGGCGGCATAAATGCGGTCGGATAAGTCTGCTTCCGCTTTCTTATCCATAAAGATCTCATAGGCCGCCACCGCCTGCGCCACCAGCATATAAAGCCCGCAGGCCGCTTTCACGCCCCTTTTTAGCGCCGCCGACACGAGCTTCGTTTCCAGCGGATTATACACAGCGTCGATCACGCCGGATAAGGCCGGGAAGCGGGCAGGATCAACGGGCATGGCGTCGGGCGCAGGATACATCCCGCAGGGGGTGGTGTTTATGATGATTTCGGCGTCCTTGTGTACGGCATACGCTTCTTCGTAGGTCACGGCGCCCGTTTTCGCCGTGCGGCTCACGGTAACGGCCTCTTTCGCGTTCGCCCGCCGCGCCACGGCGTTCGCGGTTTTGGAGGTGCCGCCTGTGCCGAGGATCAGCACCTTTTTCCCGGTCAGCGAGAGCCCGGTTTTTTCCAGCAGCCGTTCCATGCCGGCCACGTCCGTGTTATAACCACACAGCCGCTCCCCCCGCCTTATCACCGTATTCACCGCGCCCACGGCCTTCGCCATGGGGTCGAGCTCGTCGAGGAATGGGATCACCGCCTCCTTATAGGGTATGGTCACGTTGATGCCCTTAAAATCCTTTTTCCGCATGAAGTCCGGCAGCTCCGCTTCCGAAAGCTCCCGCAGCGCATAACTGTAGCCGCCGATCTTCCCGTGAATCTCCTTTGAAAAGCTGTGGGGCAGCTTTTTTCCGATGCAGCCGTAGTCCATTCTTCAGTCTCCTCTCAGCGCGTCCGTGCCGTAACGCACAGTCAACAGGTCCGCAAGCGCCAGCGCCGTTAAACTGTCGACCACCACCCGCGCCCGGTGGATCACCGCCGGGTCGTGCCGTCCTTTCATCTCGATCTCCGCGTTTTCGTTTTTAAGAAAATCCACGGTCTCCTGTTTCCGGAAGATAGAGGGCGTGGGCTTCACCGCCGTGCGGAACAGCAGGGGCATGCCGTTGGTGATCCCGCCGTTCACGCCCCCGTTGCGGTTTGTTTTGGTGCGGATCGTCCCGTTTTCGGTCACAAAGGGATCGTTGGCTTTACTCCCCTTTAAATCCGCGAATCCGAAGCCGTCGCCGAATTCCACGCCCTTCACCGCAGGAACGGAAAACAAAAGGTGCGAAAGCAGGCTTTCCACAGAATCGAACCAGGGCTCTCCCAGCCCCGCCGGGAGGCCTGTCACCGCGGTTTCCATCACGCCGCCAACGCTGTCTTTCTCTTCAGCGGCCTTCAGGATCGCCGCTTTCATAGCGGCGCCGGCGTCGGGGTCCAGCACGGCGAAATCCATCGCGTTCAGCCGCCTTAAATCGTTTGTCAGTTCTGTTCCGGCCGCGGAAAAAGGCCGGTCGGATACCCCGCCGCAGCGCAGGATATGGCTGCCGATCGCAACGCCCCTTTTTTCGAGCGCCGCCGTCAGAATCGCCCCCGCGGCCACAACGGGCGCGGTCAGCCTGCCGCTGAAATGTCCGCCGCCCCGGTGATCTTCAAATCCGTGATATTTCACAAACCCCGTGTAGTCCGCGTGGCCGGGCCGCGCAAGCCCGTAGTTATCGGCGTAGTCGCCGCTGTTCTGCGCCCTGTTCCTTATCGCCAGGCACAGGGGCGTGCCGGTGGTTTTTCCGTTAAAAACGCCGCTTAAAATCTCCACCTCGTCCGGCTCTCGTCTGCCGGTGGAGATCGCCCCCGCCGCCCGGCGCAGATCCATTTTGTGGGCGATATAGTCTTCGTCAACGTCCAAACCCGGCGCAAGGCCGTCCAGCACCGCGCCCACGGCCGGCCCGTGGCTTTCGCCGAAGAGCGTGAGGCTCACCGCCGTTCCAAACGTGTTTTTCATGCTTTTCTCTCCGTTTCTTCCGGTTCCTTCTCCAAAATCAGCTCCAGCATCGCCCGGAGCTCCGGCAGCGTTTTTTTCTCCATACGCCACTGCCCCGGCGCGTGGACAAGCACAACCGAGATCCCGCCGTCCTCGCTCTTTTTGTCGTGGGCGACGGCCGAAAGCGCTTTTTCCTTATCAAACCGCAGCCGGGTGGGCAGCCCCAGTTTTGTGAGCGCCGCCGCCACCCGGGGGCGCAGGGCTTCGCCGCACATGGGGAGCATCCCAAGCGCCACGCACTCGCCGTGATACAGTCCGTGGAGGTTTTCTTCACTTTCCAAGCCGTGGCCCAGCGTGTGGCCGAAGTTCAGGATCTTCCGGAGTCCCGCCTCTTTTTCGTCCTGCTCCACCACGCTTTTCTTGATTTCGAGCGAGCGGAAAACGATCTTTTCCATATGTTCCGCGGGACGTTCCGTTTCTTCAAACAGCCGGAACAGGTCCGGGTCGCAGGTAACGGACATTTTCAGCGCTTCGGCAAGGCCGTTGGCGATCTGCCGGGGCGGGAGGGTGGAAAGCAGGTCAAAATCGATAAGCACCCGCTTCGGTTGATAAAAAGCGCCCACGATATTTTTAACGCCGCAGAAATTCACCGCCGTTTTGCCCCCGATGGAGGAATCCACCTGCGAGAGCACCGTGGTGGGGATATTGTAAAAATCCACGCCCCGCATATAGGAGGCGGCGGTGAAGCCCGCCAGATCCCCCACAACACCGCCGCCCACGGCAACCACGCAATCCTTCCGGGTGAATCCGTGCTCCAGCATGGTTTCGAGCAAATGGGCGTACACCGGGAGGCTCTTGCTCTCTTCCCCGGCGGGTACGGTCTCGGTCACGGCATACTCGCATTGCGCCGCCAGCGTTTTCGCGTAGCGTTCCGGCACGCCGTCGTCCGTCACCACCAGCGTTTTTCGGTTCAGGTTCAGGCATTCCCCGGCACGCGCGAGGAGCCCCCGTTCAAACAGGATATCATACGCCCCGCCGGGCGTTTTTACAGTCAGGGTTTTCACAGCCGCGCCTCCCCGTCCAGCACCGGCCCCTCGGTATAGTGCCCCGCGATCTTCAGCCGGTCGCAGCAAACCGAAAGCGCTCTGAGCATCCGCTGCCCGTCCTCGCTTTTGTGGTCGCCCTCCGCTTCCACATAAAAATAATACTGCCAGGGCACGTCCTTCACCGGGCGGCTGCGCAGCACCCGCATATTAAAGCCGTGGGCGCAGATGATGTTCACCGCTTTCGCCAGCGCCCCCACCACGTTGTTCACGGTGAAGAGCATGATAAAACGGCTGTTTTCACCGGTCGTGTCCGCTTCGGCGCGGGAAAACACGGCAAAGCGGGTGGTGTTCGCGGCGCTGGTCTGCAAATCATGATCCAGCACCTCCAGCCCGTATAAGTCGGAGGTATCGCTGCTGGCGATGGCGGCAAGGGTCTTATCCCTTGCCCCGGCGACGGTTCTGGCGGCAACGGCGGTGTTTGAAACGCCTTCAGATGCAAAGCCGTGGGATTTGATATAATCCGCGCACTGCGAAAGCGCCTGCGGGTGGCTGAGCACTTTTCTGATCTCCGAGATCTTCGTGCCCGGGAGCCCCAGCAGCTGGTGCCGCACCGGCAGAGCGTAAACGCCGTTCACATAGAGGCTGCCGTTGAACATCAGATCCGCCACCTGCCCCACTTCTCCCGCGAAGCTGTTCTCCATCGGCAGCACACAGCAGTCGCAGTCGCCCGATACCACCGCGTTGTAGGCGGCC
This sequence comes from Oscillospiraceae bacterium, assembly GCA_902782845.1. Classification (GTDB taxonomy): domain Bacteria; phylum Bacillota; class Clostridia; order Oscillospirales; family Acutalibacteraceae; genus RUG806. The sequence continues at coordinate 36,612 of CACZOP010000164.1, forward strand.
TCAAAATCCGGGAACGGCAGGGCGAGGGCGTCCGGGAAGATCCGTTCGGCGGCGATGGCGGCAAAGGCGCCAAGCACCCCGGAATACGCCACACGCATCCCCTCGAGCCGGGTGCGCTGCCAGGTGCGGGAAATCGCCATCACGCCCTTGATAAAACTCACGTAATGAGCCCGGAGGTTCGGGTCCTCCACCAGCAGCGCGTTCTTTTCGATCACCGCCTGCTCCCGCGCGGCGTCCAGCACCGGAAGCCCGTGGGCGGCCTTGAATTCCGCCACCTCCCGCACCGCCTCCATGCGCTTTACAAACTGCGCGGCCATCTCTCTGTCCGCTTCGTCGATGATCCTTCTTGCCTGCTCCAGCTCCGTCATCTGTTTCCCTCCGTTCCTATTATAAATAATAATAATTTTATATTTCCGCGCCCCGTTTGTCAAGTGCCGGAAAAAGAAAGTCCGATAAAAATAATGAAATTGAATTATTTCAAAAAAGGATTGTTTTTCCGCTTCACATCTGTTAAAATGAAGATAAGCGGGCCCCGGCGGACAGCGCCGCTTTGGGCACCCGCACACACGCAACAAAAGGAGGCACATCCATGTATCGCTTCAAAAAAAGCGCCGCCCTGTTTATGGCGCTGCTCATGACGCTGAGCCTGATGCTCTTCGCGCTCCCTGCCGGAGCGGAGGAAACCGGTTTTGTTCCCGTGCTGCGCTTTATCGCCGCCAGCGACACCCATATCGCCGACAATAACGACGTAAACGCCCGCCGCATCGAAAAAATGATGGGCATCGGCTACGAGATCGCCGACGGCGACGCGAATTACAACAAGCTCGACGCGGTGCTCATCGCGGGCGATCTGACCAACGACGGCACAAAAACGGAATTCGATAAATTCTGGAACGCGCTGGGCGGGTCCATGCGGGAGGGCACCCGCTTTGTGGGCGTGGTGGCCAAGAACCACGACGGCTACAAGATGAAACGCACGGAACTGAGGGATTACTTCACAGATCTCACCGGGGCCGACGCCGACTTCCACGCGGTGATCAACGGCTATCACTTCATCGGCCTTTCCGCCTCGAAAAACGACGCGCAGCACTACGACGCTTCCCAGCTCGTCTGGCTCAAGCAGCAGCTCGACGCCGCGGTGAAGGAAGATCCGAACCGTCCCGTTTTCGTGACCCACCACGAGCACGTGCGGGGAACGGTCTACGGCAGCTCCCTTTATGAAGGCTGGGGCGTGCCCTATTTCACCGCCATCCTCAGGCAGTATCCGCAGGTGGTGGATTTCTCGGGTCATTCCCACTACCCGCTGAACGATCCCCGCTCCTTATGGCAGGGCAAGTTCACCGCCGTCGGCACCGGCGCCATCACCTATTCCGAATTCACCATAGACGATACCCGTACCTATCATCCCGCCGACAGCAGCGACACCGCCTCCTGCTGGATCGTGGAGGTGGACATAAACAATAATATCCGTCTGCGCGGCATGGACGTGAACGAAAACGCCTGCCTGTGTGAATATCTGCTCAAAAACCCCGCGAATCCCGAAAATCGCGATTATATCCCCGTGAAGCGCATGGCGCAGTCGAAGCCTCCCGTGTTTGCCGAAGACGCCGCCCTGCAGGTGGAACCCGGCTTCGGCGCGTGTGTGGTGACCGCGCCCGCGGCTGCATCTGCCGACGGCATGCCGATCGTGCTCTACCGCGCCTATGCCAAAAACAAGGCCGGCGTGATCGTGGAAACCGCGTGGACCCTGCCGCAGTATTATCGCGCGGTGGAACAGAACGAGATCGTTCTCACGCTGGACGGCCTTGCCCAGGGCGAATACACCGTGGGCGTGGTGGCGGAGACCGCCTACGGCGTGCAATCGAAGCCCGTGGAGAAAAAAATCACCGTCGAAGGCAAGGATCTGATCCTCAACTTCTTTCACCGGATCGCCCTGTTCTTCAAGGATATGTTCCAAAAGATCAAAAATCTGTTCTGACGACCGGAAACGCTGCGAAACCCCTCGCTCCGTAGGCTTCATATCCCAAAAACAAACGGAGACCTCGCGAAAGCGGGGCCTCTTTTTGCATGCGACCAACTCCGAATTCCGAATTCCGCATTCCGCATTGATTCAGTTCCCGAACCTGATCCATCCGTTGACCGCGTCCACCTCGGCCTCGGTTTCAAAGGGGATGATACATTTGGGCTGGGCGTGGCCGATATTCAGGTTGCACACCACCGGCAGCGCGGGGTCGCCGATCACGCGCTGCAGCTCCCGCAGGTATTCCGCTTCGTAGGTTTCGTCCATGGGCTTCCCCACCAGCACGCCCGAAACGGCGGAGAACACCCCGGCTTCTTTCAGATAGGTCAGCGCCCGGCGGTATTTTTCGGGTGACATTTTTTCCTCGCTGGATTCCAGCAGCAGGATATGGTCTTTCCATGCCTCCGCCGGGGGGAAAAGGCCGTATTTTTCGCAGAGAGCGGGCATATCGGCGTAGCGCTCGCCGTTAAAGAAGTCGTGGATGGTGTCGATGCAGCCGCCGAAGATCCTGCCGGAGAATACGGGGCTGCCCTGCAACAGCAAAAAGCCCCGGTCCGGGTGCGAAACGAGGGGGACGCCCGCCTGCTCTGGCCCGAAGCTTTCCCGCTCCTCATACCACACGTCGGACGGCTTTATTTCCCGGATCCTGCCGGTAAAGATCAGCTCCTCGAAATACCGCCGTGAATAGGGCGGCATCTCCTCTCCCGGCTCGCAGATATCCGCAAGGAACGACTGCCCGTAGAAGGTGCGAAGCCCCGCTTTGAGCAGCATAAAATGGTTCACCGTGGTGTCGGAAAACCCGAGGAAGACCTTGTCGCAGACGGCGCTTTGCAGCTCGTTGTTGTCAAAGAGATACGGGAGCAACCGGTAGGTGTCGTCCCCGCCGATGGCGCAGAGGACCATGTCGATCTCCGGGTCCCGGAAGGCCTCGAGCAGGTCGGCGGCGCGGCGCTCCGGATGCGCCTTCACGTAGTCTATCCCCTTCAGCGCGTGGGGCAGGAACTTCACCCGCAGGCCCATGGATTCGAGCCTTTGCACGCCGATTTTGAGCTCGTATGAAACAAAATCCTCGCCGAGAATACCACTGGAAAGGCTCACAATGCCGATCGTTCTGATCATGGGGAACCGTCCTTTCACAATAATCATATAAAAGAAACCGCACAACCCGTTGACAGGAACAGGTGTGCGGTGGTGGCCCGCCCGGAGGGATTCGAACCCCCGATCTTCAGAATCGGAATCTGCTGCGTTATCCAACTGCGCCACGGGCGGAAATACTATTTTGTTAACTCTGGTTTTTTGCGGACCCATTCCGGAGGGATTCTCCCGTCCGAAACATTGTCGTGCTGCTTCGCTTGGAGCGCTTGCATCACTCTGTGTTTCGTCCCTCTGCGTGCGCCCCTTCTTCGTCCGCAGGACGCGGGACTTCGCAGACCCCCGATCTTCAGAATCGGAATCTGCTGCGTTATCCAACTGCGCCACGGGCGGAAATATCATTATTTATAATGAACGGAGAGTAGTATACAACAAAAAAACTGAAATGTCAATTCAAAAACCGCATTTTTTCCCGCCCTCCGAAAAAAATAACGATAAATCGAAGTTTGAACGTGCTACCGGCCTACCGGCGCAAAAGCCAATTCCCCGTTAAATTCTGTCATATTGCTTCTATTGTCTCTTTTAACTGTTTTTTCATGCGTAAGGCGTGTTTGTTCCTCGAAAAAACTTGACAAACCCCCGGCGATGGATTATACTATATCCCGTTATAAAAATGATCTGCAATGGTGCAGTCAGTTCGCCTTTTTCCTTTCAGAGAGCGGCCGGTGGGTGCGAGGCCGCAGGCAAAAACGCGAACGTGCCGCTGCACGGCAGCCGGGTGAGGAATCCGGCGTCGGCGCCGCGTTAAGGCGCGCAAGAGAGATGCCTGGCATAATTCGGGTGGTACCGCGGAGAGATCCGTCCCGAAGTTTGTACAGGTTTATTTTTTTCATCCGGAATTCAAATCAGAAAGGACCGATCACCATGGAATGGATGAGCCTCAACACCATCCGCGAAAAGTACCTGAGATTTTTTGAAAGCAAGGATCACCTGCGGCTGCCCAGCTTCAGCCTGATCCCCAAGGACGACAAGAGCCTGCTGCTCATCAACGCCGGCATGGCGCCCATGAAGAAGTATTTCACCGGCGAAGTGACCCCGCCCCGGAAGCGTGTGACCACCTGCCAGAAGTGCATCCGTACGCCGGACATCGAGCGCGTGGGCATCACCGCCCGCCACGGCACCTATTTCGAGATGCTGGGCAACTTCTCCTTCGGCGACTACTTTAAGCATGAAGCCACCGCCTGGGCGTGGGAATTCTGCCTGAAAGAGATGGAGATGGATCCCGCAAAGATCTACGTGAGCATTTATCAGGACGACGACGAGGCCTATGACATCTGGACCAAAGAGGTGGGGGTGGATCCCTCCCACATGGTGCGCCTCGGCCGGGAAGACAACTTCTGGGAGCACGGCGCCGGTCCCTGCGGCCCCTGCTCGGAGCTGTATTACGACCGCGGACCCGAAAAGGGCTGCGGGAAGCCCGATTGCAAGGTGGGCTGCGACTGCGACCGCTACGTGGAATTCTGGAACCTTGTGTTCACCCAGTTTGAAAACGACGGCAGCGGCAACTACACGCGCCTGAAAAACCCCAACATCGACACCGGTATGGGGCTCGAGCGGCTGGCCTGCATTTCACAGGGGGTGGATAACCTCTTTGAGGTGGACACCATCCGCAACATTATGAAGCACGTGATCTCCATTGCGGGCGTGGAATACCATGCCAACGAAAAGAGCGATATTTCGCTGCGGGTGATCACCGACCACATCCGCTCCACCACCATGATGATCGCCGACGGCGTGATGCCCTCCAACGAAGGCAGAGGCTACGTGCTCCGCAGACTCCTGCGCCGCGCCGCCCGCCACGGGCGACTGCTCGGGATCGACCGGCCCTTCCTGGCCGAAGTGGCGGAAACCGTGATTAAAGAGAGCGGCAGCGCATACCCGGAGCTCAACGAAAAGCACGACTACATCGTGAAGATCATCGCCGTGGAGGAAGAGAACTTCAACCGCACCATCGACCAGGGGCTTCGGATGCTGGAGGACATGACCGCCAACTGTAAAGAAAAGACCTTGCCGGGCGCGGACGCCTTCAAGCTCAGCGACACCTACGGCTTCCCCATCGACCTTACCAAAGAGATCCTTGCCGAAAAGGGCATGGACGTGGACGAAGAAACCTTTGCCGCTCTTGTGAAGAAGCAGCGCGAAACGGCCCGAGCAGCCCGGAAGGACGCAGGCGCGGACGCATGGAAAAACACCGGCACAGCATTAAAAGACGTGCCCGCAACGGTGTTCACGGGCTACAAGGCAACCAAAGGCCGCGGGAAGATCCTCTGCGTGCTGAACGACGCCGCCGAAAAAGCGGACGCGGCAGCCATGGGCGAAGACGCGGTGCTGATCCTCGACGAAACGCCCTTCTACGCCCAGAGCGGCGGTCAGGAAGGCGATACCGGCGTGATCACCGGCAAGGGATTTGCCTTTACAGTGAAAGATACAACCAAGAACGGCAGCGGCCTGTATTTCCACAAGGGCACGGTCACCGAAGGCGAGCTGCTCCCGGGCGACGACTGCGAGACCGCGGTGGACGAAGCAAAGCGCGCGGCAACCAAACGCAACCACACGGCGGCGCACCTTTTACAGGCTGCGCTGCGAAAGACCCTCGGCAGCCACGTGGAGCAGGCGGGTCAGCTTGTGAACGACAAGGTGATGCGGTTTGACTTTACGCACTTCTCGGCCCTCACCCCCGAAGAGATCGCAGCGGTGGAGGCGCAGGTGAACGAAGTGATCCTCGCCGCCCTTCCCGTTACGAGCGAAGAAAAGAGCCTCGACGAAGCGAAGGCCATGGGCGCGATGGCGCTCTTCGGCGAAAAATACGGCGACCGGGTACGCGTAGTGAACGCCGGGAACGGCTATTCCCTGGAGCTCTGCGGCGGCACCCACGCCGAAAACACCGGGATGCTCGGCATGTTCAAGATCGTGAGCGAATCCTCGGTGGCATCCGGCGTGCGCCGGATCGAAGCTCTCACCGGCATGAACGCCCTTTGCTATGTGAACGACAATATCCGCGCCCTGCACACGGCGGCGGCAACCCTCAAGTGGGGCGATCCCCTTACCCTCGCCGACCGGGCTGCGGCTGTGAACGCCGAGCTGAAAACGGACGAAAAAGAGATCGAAAAGCTCAAAGCGGAGCTCTCGTCCTTAAAGGCCGGCGAGATCCTCAAAACAGTGGGCGAGCAAAACGGCGTGAAAATCGTGGCGGGGAACCTGGGCGAAGCGGACGCTTCTGCCCTGCGCACCATGCTGGATTCCGCCAAAAATAACGACAGCATTGTGGTGCTGGCCGGCAAAAACAGTGAAAAGGGCTCCTGCTCCTTTGCCTGCGCCTGCGGCAAGAACGCTGTGGCAAAGGGCGCCCACGCGGGGAATATCGTCCGCGAGGTGGCAAAGCTCGCCGGAGGCTCCGGCGGCGGCAAGCCCGATTCCGCCATGGCGGGCGGCAAGGACGTAACGAAAATCGACGAAGCGCTCTCCGCCGTGCCCGGGATCGTTGCGGGATTCCTGAAATGATCCGGAATTCAGC
>CACZOP010000165.1 GCA_902782845.1 Oscillospiraceae bacterium
CTGCTTCCTTTTTTTAGCGTTCTTTGAAAAACACCACAACGCAGATGTCGCCGAGGATGATCTCGAAGGAATGGAGCTTCCATCCCTCCGCGGCGCGCCTGTCGATCAGCTGCTGCAATTCTTCCGTAAACTTTTTTCTGGTGGACAGCGTACAGCCGAAGGAATCGACCTGATACACCGCGTTATCCGGAATGTTGATTGTCATTTCTTATTTACCGAAGTATCTTTCCAGCAGGCCTTTGAAGGCTTTGCCGTGTCTCGCTTCGTCGCGGGCCATTTCGTGCACGGTGTCGTGGATGGCGTCCAGATTCAGGGCCTTGGCCTTCTTTGCAAGCTCAAATTTGCCTGCGGTTGCGCCGTTCTCGGCGGCCACGCGCATCTCGAGGTTCTTCTTGGTGGAGTCGGTGAGGACCTCGCCCAGGAGCTCCGCGAACTTGGCGGCGTGCTCGGCCTCTTCAAACGCGGCCTTCTCCCAATAAGCGCCGATCTCGGCATAACCTTCGCGGTAGGCGACGCGCGCCATGGCAAGATACATGCCGACCTCGGTGCATTCGCCCTGGAAGTTGGAGCGCAGGCCTTCTTGGATGTCTTCCGGCGCATCGGAAGCCACGCCCAGCACGTGCTCGGCGGCCCAGGTCAGCTCTTCGGTTTCTTCCAGCTCCACGAATTTTTCACCGGGGGCTTTGCAAAGGGGGCACTGCTCGGGGCGGGTTTCGCTTTCAACGATTTCGCCGCAAATCATACATTTCCATTTTTTCATGATAAAATCCTCCGTTTTGTTTTGTGTTTCTATTATACATGAATTTTTGATTTTTGTAAAGTGATTTTCCGATTGTTCACGCGGAATTCACAAACGCAAAGAATTCTCCTTTTTTCTGTTTTTTTGCCGCCGGGCGGTTTATTTTTGCCCGAACTGTAAAAACTACAAACGAAACGAAAAAAAGGAGGAGATCGGATTGATCGTGAAACGCGGCGATATCTATTACGCCGATTTAAGCCCTGTGGTGGGCAGCGAGCAGGGCGGCGTGCGGCCTGTACTTATCGTACAGAACAACATGGGGAACCGCTACAGCCCCACGGTGATCGCCGCCGCCATCACCAGCCGGAAGGATAAAGCCGACCTGCCCACGCACATCCGGGTGAACGCCGGGGGCAGCGGGCTGGAGCGGGACAGTATCGTGCTGCTGGAGCAGGTGCGGACGCTGGACAAGACCCGCCTGCGGGAGCACATGGGCGCTTTGCCGGACGCGGATATGAAGCGGGTGGATAACGCCCTGACCGTGAGCTTCGGGCTGTGAGAGATATCGGAATTTGTCGAAGACAAATTCCGATATGAAGAATTGCCGCAGTGCGGCAAAATAAAGTGCGGCGATTGCCGCATGAAGTGTTTCCCCGTTTTACGGAAAAATGAAGTATTGACCGCCCGGCGGTCAATGTTTCGGAAAAGCTGACGCTTTTGAATTGTATTGCTGCCGCAGGAAAAGCCCGGTTTGTCAAAAATACTTCCCAAATGCTCCGGCAGGCGTATAATCGCAACGCAGTTCCGCAATTTTCGCCGCCGGGCGGCGAATACTTCATATTTGACCGAAGGGCAAATACTTCATTTGCCGACAGGCAAACTTCATTTCACCGTTTTGCGGTGAAACTTCATTTCGGAATTTGCACAGCAAATTCCGATTTCCCGTAGTGTTCACAGAGTTTCCAGCAGCTCGTCCACTTCGGCTTTGGTGGGGATCATGCCTGCCGCGCCGATGCGGGAAATCACGATGGAGGCCGCCGCCGCTCCGCGCAGTAGGGCGGTTTTTTCGTTACAGCCGCCGCAGAGCGCCGCGGTGAAATACCCCTCGAAGGTGTCGCCGGCGCAGGTGGTGTCCACCGGATTCGCGGGGAGGGCGGGCTGCCGCAGCAGCGTTTTACCGTCGAAATACAGGCTGCCCGCCGCGCCCAACGTGACCACGACACTGAGCGCGGGAAAACGGCGGCGGAAATCGTTTATCAGGTCTTCCGGCGTACCGCCGCCGGTGAGCCCCGCCACCTCCACTTCATTCACGAAAATCAACCAGAGTTTCCCATAGTCGATTTTTTTCATTTCTTCGCTGATGGGGGAGGGATTGAGCACGATCTTCATGCCTTTGCGGAAGGCGGCGTCGATGAGGTAATCGAGCTCGCTGATCTCGTTTTGCAGCAGCAGAAGATCCCCGGCCGCGTAATCCGCCAGTGTTTCGTCGATCTGTTTCCGGGTGATCTGATAATTGGCGCCCCGGTAGAGCAGAATGGCGTTCTCCCCGGTTTCGGTGACCTGGATGTGCGCCTGCCCCGTGCGGTCTTCCACGGTTTTCACGCGGGAAACGTCCACACCGTTTTCACTGAGCAGCGCTTTGAGCATGGCGCCGTCCGCGCCGATGCAGCCGGCAAAAGCCACGTCCATGCCGGCGCGTTTGAGCGCGACAGCCTGATTGAGGCCTTTCCCGCCCGGGCTTTGCGCCACGGCGGAAATGCCCATGGTTTCGCCCGGAGAAACGATGTTTGCCACTTTATAGATAAAATCGAGATTGCAGGAACCGAATACCAGTGTTTTCATCATCGTTTTATTGTCCGATCAGCTTTAAAAAGCGTTTGTCGTTCATCTGTTCGTTGGTGAGATACGCGCCGTTATAAAACAGGGCGTAGGTGGTGATGGGGGTGGGGGCGCTCTGCGCCGCTTCCTTGCTTTCCAGCCGGATGGCTTTGAAGGGTACGCCGTGTGCTTTGGCGGTCGCTTCCACAACGGGGACGTATTTGGCGTTGAAGGGGCACTGGTGGGTATAATAGAGCACGTAGCCTGCTTCGTTGGTTTTCGGATGCTTCGCACAGGGCTTGAATCGGGGCGCTTTCACGTCTTTTTCAAAGGGCAGATACCAGAGCTGGATCCCGTTGTCCGCTTCGTCCGCCACCGAAAAGCCCTTGTATTTCAGATATTTCGGATCTGCCAGAAACGGCATTTTCTTTGCGGCGGCAAGGATGCACAGGCCTTTTTTCCCCTTCTCTTTGCTGTCGGCGACGCAGGCGTCCAGCAGGTCGCTGGAGTAGCCGTGGCCTTTGAAGGAACCGGAGACCCACAGGCAGTCGATATACATATATCCAGCGGCGTCCAGCGGGTTCCAGGCGTTTTCGGCGGGGATATACTCGATAAAGCATTTGCCCCGCTGGGTGCTTTTCAGGAACACAAGGCCGTCGTCGAAGGCGGCCGAAAGCCACGCTTTTTTTGAGGCGACCTGTACGTCGTTGTTATTGGAAATGGCGCAGCAGATATGCTCCGTTTCCAGATTGTCTTTTGTGACCCTAATGTAGTCCATGCTTATAAAACCTCATCCGTGAAATAGGCGTTGGTATCCGCGTGCAGGCCATGGCCGTCGATGACGGTGACCCGGAAATACACGTCGTCGGGTTTCAGCTCAAAGGTCACGTGGGTGGCGGGCGCGCCGTTCTCGCCGTAGCGGGACATACACCGGCGCTGGTCCACCGTGCAGACTACCTTGTCGGCAGGGGAGCATTCTACGTGCAGCACGTCGTCCTCCAGCCAGAGTCCGTGGATCTCCGGACCCTGCGAAGCGTAGAAATTGCCCTTGACCAGCGCGTTTGTAATGCTGCGGTAGTCGAGAGAATCCGCCTTGATCATGGTGAACGCCCCGAAGGAATCCCACATCCGGCCTTTCGGATCCCGGCGGTTATGGTTATCGTCGGTACCGATGGCGAAAATGCGCTTGCCCTGCCGCAGCAGATCGTCGTAAACGCCGCCGTTATATTCGTCGTAGCCGTCGATAAAGCTGGAGTAATTGCAGATCTCCATGGCGTTCATGCCTTTGTATTTCGTATATTGCTCGTAGCGCTCCAGCGACCACTTCGGGTGATTGTAGGTGACGAAAAAGCCCTTTTCGCGGGCGATACGGATGGCTTCGTTGATGCAGTCCGCGTTATATTCCTTGATGAAATCCGGCTCGGTTTCGTCAAAATGTATCAGCGCGCGTTTTTCGTCGGAAAAGTAAGTCCGGTTAAAACAGGGCTGCACGTCGTTTTCCGGATCCAGTGCGATCATGCACAGGTCGCACACGCGGGCATGAAGAAAATTCGGTCTCCATCCCTCGTCAAAGCCCAGTTCAAAACCCGTGAGCATCACGAAATCTTCGTCGGTGAGGTCGTGGTGGGGCACCATAATCTCGTGGTCGGTGCATGCCAGCACCGCGTAGCCGCGGCTTTTGTAGAGCGCTTTCATTTCGGCCGGGGAAAGCGTGCCGTCGGATACGGTGGAGTGGGAATGGAGGTTTGCCTTGTAAAACTGCCCCGTTTCGGGAAGAAGATATTTTTTCATGTGTTGATAAGTCTTTCTGCGATTTGCGCTTGTAAATTCCGGGAAAAGAAAACTGTCGGTTTCCGATTTATCGGGTAATGCCCAAAATCGCTCTGAATGCCCGCAGGGTGGAAATCAGGTTCATAAAGAACAGGGAGAAGTAATCTCTTAAACCGATCTGCGAAAGCAGCTTGTCGCCCGTTTCGGTAAAGGGATAGGCGTTGATCAGGGTGGTGCCGCCGGAGGCGGTCTCGTTACGGTCGCCTTCCAGCGTAAAGCCCTTGGTGCGGTAGCTCAGGGGCGTTACGTTATTCATGGTATAGCAGACCGTCAGGTGCAGGCAGGTCCGCTTCCCTTCGGGCAGCGTCCCGGAGAAGGGAACGGTCACGCTTTCGCCGGGGGAAAGCGCTTTGAGCCCCGCCGTGCGGAACGCAATGGGCGCTTCCTTGCAGTAGACGCCTGTGATCCGGACGGTGGCTTTATCGCAGACGTTTTTGATGGTGACGGAGGCGCAGTCGGCCAAAAGATATCCGGGCACCGCGGAGTCAAAATTGAAGTCCACGCCGTAGGAAATATGGTCGGAGGTCAAAAACTGCGGATAGCGCGGATCGGAATATACGTCCCGGATTTTATCCGTCAGCAGCAGCTCCAGCGCCAGCGTCCGGGTGCGGGGCGTCCAATAGGTCCAGCCGTGGTAGTTGCCGTCCGAGAACCAGGTGCGGTCCGGCAAGAAGGCGGTGGAGGCGTCGATCTGCATGTTGGGCGAGATTTTGTTTTTACCGCCGCAGTCTTCTTTTTGCACGTAGCCGTCCGCAAAGCGCCGGCCGTAGGGCGCGCATGTGGCGCCGGTGGCGCATTCTACCGGGATGATGCCGTCGGAATAAACGTTCATGCCGCTGACGATCCGGTTGCCGCTGCCGGTTATAATGGCGACGGAGGTGCCGTTTTCGTTCAGCGCCCGCAGCTTTTCACCCATAGTGGGCAGGATCTCGTAGTGGAAACGGTCGCTTTGCGCTACCAGCGGCGCCGAGGCGGGGTCGGTGAGATATTGGGCCTTGAGCATTTCATACTGCGGCGTGGGGACGAAATCCCACAGGCTGCCCCAGTAGCCGATGGATTTGGCAAGATAGGGAACCAGCGCGTTTAGGATCTGATCCACAAAGCCCAGATCCACTGCCTTGAGCAGCCATTCGTAGTCCTCCTCCACAAAGAAGCCCACTTCGATCATTTTGAGCAGCGTCTGTTCGTCCACGTGAACGTTGCGGGACAACAGATCATAAGCGATGCCCGCGCCGCCGATGGCGGGGGAGGAGAGCACCGCGCTGTTCACGTTGCCCTCGTCGCCGTAAAGCGCCAGATAGGTGGCTGTGAGCTGGCCGCCGTGGCTCACGGCGAAGATGTTCACTTTATCCTTGCCGCTGTGAGCTTTCACGTCTTCAATATAGGCCTTTAACTGATTCGCGCCGTATTCCGCGCCCATGCGCCAGTCCACAAGGAAGTCGTAGACGTTTTCCTCGCCGATATAGTCCGCGATGGTGGCGGCGTTTTCGGTTTCCACCTCATAGACGTTGGGAACGCCGTCGATGGCGGGAACGTTGGTGGAGGCCGCGTCGTCGGCGTAGACGTGCACCGGATATATGCTGCTGCCGTCGGGATTGCAGCCGATCAGCGGCCAGGCGTTTTTCATTTCACCCGCGATGGTGGCGGCAATACGGTCCGCCTTATCAAACGGCAGCGTGGTGAGTCCCAGCGTCAGGTCGGCGATGCGGTCCAGCAGCAGCGGCAGCAAGCGGTTGACGTTCATGCCGTCCCAGGCGCACACGCCCTCTTCGGTGCCGTCGTCGCATTGGAGCCAGGCGGTGGAAATACCGGGCACCATGATCACGGGGTAGTCGTTCACCTCTCCCTCGATCTCCACGGGGAACTGGATCACCGCGAAGGCGGGCAGCGCGGTGAGAAAGACCAGCGTTGCCGCAAGGAGAACTGCCGGGATTTTTTTTGCGAAAAAGCTTTTTTTCATTCTAAAGGGACCTCCCTTATTGGTTTTCTTCGTTCAGCGAGAGCACCGCAATACGGATCACGGCGCTTTCGTTTTCAAAGGCGACGAAGGCGCGCCCGGCGTGCGGATCGAAGGCGATATCGCTGTAGCCGGCTTCAGGGCTTATTTCGGTTTTTGCAACGATATTGCCGTTCTTTATGCGTTTGACGGTCAGACGCCGCCGTTCGGTCCGGCTTTCACAGTTGGAAAACAGCAGGCTGTCGCCCGCGCGGCAGAGCCCGGCGCAGCAGGTGGGGTCGGGGAGTGCCGGTTCAAACGCAGGCTCGCTCCACGTAACGCCGCCGTCACGGCTTGCCGCGGTTTTACGCAGTTTACGGGGGGATTCGTTTCGGATGTTGAGGATCAGCGTGCCGTCGGCGTCCTCGGCAACGGCGCATTCGCTGTAGTCCTCCGCCATATCTTCCCCCAGGAAGCCGCCCAGCCGCCAGTTTCCGCCGCCGTCGTCGCTGTAAAGGACAGATACGAGGGACGGGTGGTGGGAGAACATGTCGTCGGGATTCACGGCAAACCACACGGGGACGAGCAGCCTGCCGGAAGAAAGCTTTATCCCGTGGCCGGGGCCTGTTGCCAGCACCGTCCAGCCGAGATCCGGCGCTTCGGCGTCGATCCCGTCGGTGAGCTCCCGGGGCGCGGTCCACGTGGCTCCGCCGTCCGCGCTCTTTTGATAAAACAGACGTTTATAGTTTTCGCAATATAAAAAGTGTACGGTATTGCCGTCGGCGATCATCACGGGGTTGTTCACGGCGTTCCTGCCCTTGCCGGAAACAAGGATCCCGGTCTCGCTCCAGGTGTTCCCGCCGTCGTCGCTGCGCTGCAGCCCGACGTCGATGGCGGACCAGTCGCCGCCGGAGCGGCATTCATAATAAAGCAGGAGCCCGCCGTTTTCCGTTGCGACGAGCCCGGGGATGCGGATCCGGCGATACCGCTCCCGCAGAGGAACGGTGTTGAAATCGTCCGGGCAGACCGTTTGCAGCAGTTTCATTTTGATTCACAGGGGAGCGGGATAGAGAACCGGGCGTTGGGGATGCTTTCATCCATTTCTTCACCCGTGCGGAACAGGATCCCTCTGCCCTCGATCCTGTTTTGATATACGCGCAGAACAAAGCCCTGCGCGGGAGCGTCGTTTTCCGGGTGGTTCGGGCAGCCCACGGTTGGAACGTTGATCATGTGCAGCCTGCCGCTGTGCTCCACGCTGCAGCGGCTGATCCCGGCGTGCAGATGCCCGGTGACGTAAACGATCTCGCCGCCGTGCCGCTTGAACACGGACCTGAGCGCGTCGTTCTGGTCGCCCACGCTGCCGCGCCAGCTGCCGCTGCCGCCCCAGGTGGCGGGCAGGCCGTTGGTGTGCAGCAGGGGCTGGTGATTGAACACAAAGGCGGGTTTTCCTTCTTCTTTTGCGGCGTCCAGCTCCTCGGCCAGCCAGGAAAGCTGGGCGGGACTCAGATATGTGCCCTCAAAACAGGTTTTGTCCGCTCCCATAAACAGGAAGCGGTAATTTTTGATAACAGCGGGGAACCAGTAGCAGCCGGGGGGATTGGGGACGCCGTTGGGGACTCCCGCCAGAAAATCCGAAAAACGCGCGCACTGCCGGCGGAAGCTTCGCGCCCGGATATCGTGGTTGCCCGAAACGCAGAAAATGCGGTCGGTGTTCCGGGCTGCGACCGCAAGATGTCGCTGCACCGTTGCATATTCGGAGGCCGCGCCGTATTCCGCCACGTCTCCCAGCAATATCAGCGCGTCGGCGCGTCCGTCCGCGGCGGCAACCGTTTCGCAGGCGGCCGCAAGGTTTTCTTCCCGGTCGGGATGGATGCGCGCGATCTGCGGGTCGCCCCAAAGAATCAGATTCAGGTCGGCGGCAGGGTCAAGGTACAGCTTCGTTGTCATATGGCATATTTCTCCTGATATTCATTGAATATGGCGTCAAAGCCCGCGTCGCCGTGCTTGATTTCGTTCAGGTAGCGGTGGGTGTCGAATTCGTTGTGTCCCACCTCGATGAGCGTGGCCGCCACATTGGAGCAGTGGTCGGAGATCCGCTCGAAGTTGGTGAGCATATCGGTGAACACAAACCCCTGCTCAATAGAGCAGTCGCCCTGTTTCAGCCGGTCGATATGGTCGGCGCGGGCGCGGTCGGTCAGGTTGTCGATCACCTGCTCCAGCGGTTCCACTCTTGTGGCGGTCTGTTTGTCGTTTTTGTGATAGCAGTTCGCCGTCAGGGTGATGATCTCGATCAGCGCGTCGGTGATCACCGTCAGCGCTTCTTGCGCGTCGTCCGAAAACACGAGCGCTTTCTCCGAAAGCTCCTTGGCGCTGTCTAAAATGTTCAGCGCGTGGTCGCCCAGACGCTCGAAATCCCCGATGGCGTGCAGCATCCGGGTGATCTTGCGGGAATCGCTTTCGCTCACGGCATAGGACGAGAGCTTGATGAGATAAGTGCCCAGCGCGTCTTCATAAGCGTCCAGCTTCTCTTCCTGCCGGTCGATCCACTTTGCCGTTTGTTTGTCGTAGTATCCGATCTGCGAAAAAGAGGTGATGAGCATCTGCTTCGCGGTCTCGCACATTTTTTTTGTGTAGCCCTCGCATTCCCGTACGGCAACGCTGGGAGACTGCAGCAGCAACTCGTCCGGCGCGTAGGTTCGCGCGTTCTTTTTGTCTGTTTCTTGTTCCGGCACCAGCTTTTCGGTCAGCTTTGTCAGGGGCTTCGCGAAGGGCATCAGCACCAGCGTTGTGACGATATTATATAAAGAATGGATCACGGCCACGCCCCAGGGGGTGGCTGCGGCCTCGAAGATCGCCGGGCGGAAGATGAGCCTGATCGCTTCAAACAGCGCAAGGCAGACGCCCGCGCCCAGCACTTTGATCAGCGTGTGGATGGCGGGCACGCGTTTTGCCTTCGGTTCGGTGCCGATGGCGGACAGCAGCCCCGTGATGCAGGTGCCGATGTTCTGCCCCATCACGATGGGCGCGGCGATAGAAAAGGAGATGCCGCCGGTGAGGGTCAGCGCCTGCAGGATACCGATGGAAGCGGCGGAGGACTGCAGCACCGCAGTGACCACCATGCCCAGCAGCAGCCCCAGGAACGGGTTGCTGAATTTCACCATGATGTTGGTGAAGTTTTCGTTCTGCGCGATGGGGCTCACCGCCTGCGTCATGAATACCATGCCGTACATCAGCACCGAAAAGCCCACCAGCACGGTGCCGACGCTCTTGCGTTTCTCTTTTTTCGAGAACATGGCGAACAGAACGCCCACAAAGGCGAAAATGGGAGAAAAGTTTTCGGGCTTGAGCATCTTGATCCAGACCGCGTCTCCCTGCAGGCCCGAAAGCGCTAAGATCCATGAGGTGAGGGTGGTGCCGATGTTCGCGCCGAACAGCACGAAGGTGGTTTGCGAAAACTGCATGATGCCGGAGTTCACAAGACCCACCAGCATCACCGCCACGGCGGAGGAAGACTGCACCGCCACTGTGATGACCATGCCCATTAAAATGCTGATCACGGGTTTTTCCGTGACTTTTTTCAGGACGGATTCCAGCTTGCCGCCCGCAAGCTTTTCCAGATCGCCCGACATGACCTTCATGCCGAACAGGAAGAAGGTCAGGCCGCAGATCAGTTTGATGATTGAAAAAATATCCATGATTTTCGCTTAGTTTTCGCTTTGCGCTTCCGTTGTTTCCTGCGGCTCTTCGGCTGCGGTTTCTTCGGTTCCGGTTTCTTCGGATTCCTCGGTTTTTGGTTCTTTTGTCTCGGTTTTTTCTGTTTCGGATCCTTCCTCTGCGGGGTTCAGCGGTTTCCCTGTTTCAAAAACCTCTGTTTTTGCCGCCGGGGAATCCGGCTCCGCTTCCTTCTTTTCGGCTTCCAATTCGCTGAGCAGGGGCGGCCAGGTTTTGGGCGGTTTGCCTTTCGCAACGCGCTTTTTCTCCCGTTCCTCGTCGTCGGTCAATGCTTTTTCCACGTTCTCACGGAAGATTTTCCGGTATTTTTCTTCCTGTTTCCGGCAGCTTTCCGCTTTGGCGGCGTCGCCGGCCTTTTCGGCTTCTTCGGCTTTCTTCGCGCAGTTGTCGGCCGCCTTCTGGGCTTCCTGCGCTTTGCGCTTATAGCGGTAGAGCGGGATCTCCTTCACGTAATCGACGCCCTCGATGGGCTTTGGGTGCATGGTGTATCTGATGGTGAGCGCCGTATACAGCACGGCGCAGACGATCACCAGCGCCACGCTCACAAGCTGCGAGGTGCGTATACCGGTGTCGCCGATATAAAGGGAATCGGTGCGTAAGCCTTCCACCACGGCGCGCTCCAGCCCGTACCACACGCCGTAGAGCAAAAAGAGCTGCCCGCTGAATTTGCGGAACTTACGGTAGTAGAGATAGAGCAGCGCGGCGCCAAGCAGGCACCAGATGGATTCGTATAAAAAAGTGGGGTGCACCGGTTTGCTCGGGTCCACGCTCAGTGTGGTGCCGGAAAGCACCAGCTCCTGCAGGTAGGCCTGAGTTTTCGCGCTGTACATGCCCCAGGGCAGGTCGGTGTTCACGCCGAAGGCTTCCTGGTTGGCAAAATTTCCCCATCGCCCGACGCCCTGCCCCACCAAAAAGCTCATGGCGCAGAGATCCAGCAGGTTCGGGATGTTGATTTTTTCCACGATGCAGACGATAAAGGCGCAGATGAGCCCCCCGATCAGTCCGCCGTAGATGGCGAGGCCGCCGTGCCAGATTTTAAAGATCTCGCCGGGATTCTGCGAGTAGTATCCCCACTCGCAGGCCACGTAATACAGTCTGGCGCCGATAATGCCGCCGAAGGAGCCGTAGATGAGGATATCCAGCATTTTATAGATATCGATTCTCCATCGATAGGCGAGCCTGCCGCCCAGCAGCACCGCCAGCGTGAGGCCGAAGGCGATGATCACGCCGTACCAGCGGATGGTGAGCGGCGCGCTCATAAAGGGGAGGTTAATCTCGCAGAACACGGAGGAAACGTTGAAAATGTGCTTGAGCGCGGTAAAAGTGACTTCGGTTTTGTCGGTGAAAAATTGGATCATAATGCGTTATGCGGCAGGAAGAAAACCCGGTCGCTTCCGCGTTTGCCGGAACTCACTGCCTGCCGCCCTTTCGTTATTATTCGTAGTCGTCTTCGTTTTCCCAGTTGTGCCACACGGCCTGGATGTCATCGTTTTCTTCAAACATTTCGAGCATCTTGCCCATGCGGGTGACGTCGTCGCCCTCCAGCCGTGTGTAGGTGGCGGGCACGTATTCCGCCTGCGCGCTCACCACGGTGTAGCCGGCGGCCGTAAGCGCCTCCGCCACATCCGCCACGTCGTGCACGCCCGTGCGTACGTCGAACACGCCGTCCTCGGCGATCACGTCCTCTGCGCCCGCCTCCAGCGCGGCTTCCATGATCTCGTCTTCGTTTACGTCCTCGCCGTCCACCAGCACCACGCCGGCGCGGCTGAACATGAACATCACGCTGCCCTGCTGGCCCATATTGCCGCCGTATTTGTCAAAATAGTGGCGCACATCGCCCGCGGTGCGGTTGCGGTTGTCGGTGAGGGCTTCCACCACCACGGCAACGCCGGCGGGACCGTAGCCTTCGTAGATGATCTCTTCATAGTTGGAGCTTCCGCCTTCGCCGGCGGCTTTTTTGATGATGCGCTCAATGTTGTCGTTGGGCACGTTCGCCGCCTTTGCCTTGGCGATCACGTCCTTGAGCTTGGAGTTGCCCGCAGGATCCGGGCCGCCCTCTTTTACCGCCACTGCGATCTCACGGCCGATCTTGGTGAAAACCTTCGCGCGGGCGTTATCGGTTTTTTCTTTTTTGCGTTTGATGGTACTCCATTTGGAATGTCCGGACATAGAATTCATCCTTTCGGTTTTTCCATAAAATTTAACATCTTATTTTACCACGGATTTTGATTTTCGTCAATAGTGCGGGCGGGAGAAATTCATATGCGTCCGCCGAAAAAAGCGTCCGCCGGAACGGAATCCGACGGAGCGCTTCTTTTGCTGTTAAAGTTTTGCGGGGCGCGCCTTCCGCTTTTCTGCGGGACGGATCGGCGAACCGTCACCGTGACAGCTTGTAGCCGTTGGTAAACAGTTGTTCGCCTGTATCTGCGTCATGCACCGAGAGCGTATAGCTTACCTTATTAAAATCCTTCAGATAGGCGTTGTAGAAAAAGTTTGCGTCAAGGTAGATCTCCGGCTGCACCGCGGTGCCGGCAAACACATAAAGGTAGATTTTCCGGTCTAATTTCAGCGTGTTGTCAACGGAAATGTCGGTAAAGTAAACCTTGAGATCCCGGTTGGATTTGTTTTTGAAATACAATACAGCGTCGATATAGTCGATGAAGGATTCCCCGTTGTAGGTCCGTCTGCCGATCTTCCCTTTCTGGAAACCGAAAATGAAATTGTTGTCTTCATGGTTCTTTGAATAGGATATCGAGTCGGCTGCGCTGTGATTCCCGCCGGCCTTGTTCGTGGGGTACAGCGTGATCGGCGCGTAGAACGTGCTCTGTTCGCCGACGCTGAAATACATCACGCGGAATGACAGCTCATCGATGACCGCGTTGCCGGAC
>CACZOP010000166.1 GCA_902782845.1 Oscillospiraceae bacterium
ATCGAAATCAGCAGGAGGCACAGCGCCGAAAACAGGGCGACGCTCCTTTTTGATTTTGTATGTATGTTCATTTTTCTTATCCTCCAAAGTTTCTGAACATGAAAAGGAATCCGAACGGATCACCACCTCCAAATATTACAGGTTTGTAATTATTATACACCATTTTTGCGTGTTTTGAAAGTGCAAAATACTGGAAATCGGCGAAACACCGAAAAACTTGTGTGATCTTATAAAAAAAGTCGGCAAATCTGTGTAATTTGCCGAAGAATGCACGGATATTATTACATATTCTCAATTTCTTTCATTAAAACGTCAAACAGTTCTTCTTCTTTTACTTTGCGAATGATCTCGCCTTTTTTAAAGAGAAGCCCGCTGCCGTTGCCGCCTGCGATCCCCACGTCCGCTTCTTTTGCTTCTCCGGGACCGTTCACGATGCAGCCCATCACTGCCACGGTAATGTTCTTCTTACAGCCGCGCAGCGCGTTTTCCACTCTGTCTGCAAGGCCGATCAGGTCGATCTTTGTTCTGCCGCAGGTGGG
The DNA here is from genome assembly GCA_902782845.1 of Oscillospiraceae bacterium. Classification (GTDB taxonomy): domain Bacteria; phylum Bacillota; class Clostridia; order Oscillospirales; family Acutalibacteraceae; genus RUG806. Next base: position 540 of record CACZOP010000166.1, read on the forward strand.
GCAGGAGACAAGGTTCACACCGTCGGTGCGCATGCCTGTCGCTTTTAAAATGTCGATCCCTGCGTAGATTTCCTGCACGGGCGGCGCGGTCAGCGAAACGCGGATGGTGTCGCCGATCCCGTCCAGCAGCAGCGCGCCGATGCCCGCGGCGGATTTCAGCAGTCCCATGCGCGCGGTTCCCGCTTCGGTCACGCCCACGTGCAGCGGATACTCCGTCTCGGCGGCCATCAGCCGGTATGCAGCCAATGTGGTCCGCACATCGGAGGATTTCAGTGAGATCACGATGTCGTCAAAATCAAAACGGTTCAGCAGAGTGATATGGTATTTTGCGCTTTCCACCAGCGCCTCCGGCGTGGGTGCGCCGTATTTTGCAAGGATATGTTTTTCCACCGAGCCGGAATTCACACCGACGCGGATTGGCAGCCCCTTTGCTTTGCATGCGTCCGCCACAGCCTTTACCCGGTCGTCGCTCCCGATGTTGCCGGGGTTGATGCGGATCTTATCCGCGCCGGCAGCCACGGCCTCCAGCGCCATTTTATAGTCGAAATGGATATCCGCCACCACGGGAATACGCACGTGCTCCTTTATGGCCGCAAGGGTGCGCGCCGCTTCCATGTTCGGAACCGTTGCCCGCACGATCTCACAGCCTGCGGCTTCCAGCTCCTGCGCCTGCCGCACGCCCGCCGCGGCGTCCTCCGCCGGCGTGTTCAGCATGCTCTGCACCGAAACAGGCGCACCGCCGCCGATGGCCACGCTCCCAGCGAATACCTGTTTTTTACTGCTCATTTTGGCTTCCTTTCTGTTGTCGGTCGTTTTTGATTACAGCTTCCCGTAGTACCTCAGCGCTTGATCAGGTTCCAGACGTCGTTGAAGGTGATCAGCGCCATGAGCGCCAGCAGCAGGATCAGCCCCGCCGCATGGACGATTGCCTCGAATTTCTTCGGCACCGGTTTCCGGGCGACGATCTCTATGAAAATAAACAGCAGCCGTCCGCCGTCCAGCGCAGGCAGCGGCAGGAGATTTACGATGCCGATATTGACCGTGATGAACGCGAGGATGAAGATGATCCCGGCGTAATCGGCGTTCTGTACCGCTTCATCCGCGGTCTGCGCCACGATGCCGATGGTGCCGACAGGCCCCGAAAGATCCTTTAAGCCGTAGTGTCCGCGGATCATATCAATGAGGCTCAGCCACACCAGTTTTCCCATGGAAACGGTTTCTTTCACCGCGCTCGGCAGGATCGTAAAAAACTGCGCTTTTTTTTCTCCCACGATGAAATCGCAGAACCCGGCCTCAGCGTCGTATTGCACCTTCAGTTCGGTAAGCGTGACGGTCTTGTCGCCGCGCTTCAGTACGATTTCAAAAACGCCGTCCTCGTCCCGGAACAGATCGTAATACAGATCCCTTGCCGAGAAAACGCGGGTGTTGTTGATTTTAAGGATTTTGTCGCCGTCACGCACGCCGTTCGCATAAGACTCCATCTGTTCCGAGACCCCGCTCACCACGGTGGTGGGCGTTTTTCCGTCGATCCCGATCATCACGCAAATGAGCAGCAGCCCCAGAATAATGTTGATGGTGGCGCCGGCGGCGATCACGATAAAGCGTTTCCATGCCTTCTGGTTGCCGAAGGCCCGCGGATCTTCTGAAATCTCATCCTCTCCCTCCAGTGAAACAAAGCCGCCGATGGGCAGCGCGCGGAGAGAATACTGCGTTTCCCCTTTTTTTCTTTTGAACAAAGCGGGCCCCATACCGATGGAGAACTCGTTGACCCGGATCTTAAAAATCTTTGCCGTGAGGAAGTGACCGCATTCGTGCAGGGCGATAATGATTCCGAAAAACAGAATCGCGAAAAGAACCGGCCAGATCTTGCCCCAGACGGCGCCGATGGAAATGGAAAGTGCAGAATAAATCAAAATATCACCGCTTTTATTATAAAATGTGTTGTTTGTTTGCTGAAATCAATACCGTTGCGGATCACATATTTGCGAGAACCGCTGCGCGCGCCGCTTTGTCGGTTTCGTAAACGTCCGAAAGCGAATAGATTTTGTTCTCCGGCGTGACCGCGAAGACGGTCCGGATGAGCTTCGGAAGCTCAAGAAAACCGATCTTCCCCTGCCGGAACAGCAGGTTCGCTTCTTCGTTGGCGGAATTCACGGCCGCGGGATACAGGCCGCCTTTGCCGATGGCTTCCTTGCAGATGTTCAGACAATCAAAGGTTTCGTAATCGGGCTTATAAAAGCTGAGCGAAGCGACCTCGCTTAAATCCAGCTCCCGCACGGGGGAGGGGAAGCGCTCGGGGTAGGTGAGCGCATACTGGATGGGGATCCGCATGTCGGAAACGCCGAGCTGCGCGAGCACGGAATTGTCGTCGAATTCCACCATGGAGTGAATGATACTTTCGCGGTGGACGAGAATATCGATGTTTTCGGGCGCAACGCCGAACAGAAAATGCGCTTCGATCAGCTCCAGCCCCTTGTTGAACATGGAGGCGGAGTCGATGGTGATTTTCGCGCCCATATCCCACGTGGGATGCTTCAGCGCGTCGGCTGCGGTCACGTTTTGCAGCTGTTCTTTCGTCTTTCCGAAAAACGGACCGCCGGATGCTGTCAGGATCAGTTTTTTCAGCGCCTTGTTCGGCGGACTTGCCTGCAGGCATTGGAAAATTGCGGAGTGTTCACTGTCGACCGGAAGCAGACGCACGCCGTTTTCCCTGACGGCGTCCAGCACCAGATGCCCGCCGGCCACCAAAGCTTCTTTGTTGGCAAGCGCCAGATCCTTTTTTGCGTTGATCGCGCAAAGCGCGGGTCGGAGTCCCGCCAGCCCCACGATCGCGTCGACGACCGTGTCCGCTCCGGGAGCGGTGGCGCACTCGCATACGCCTTCTTCTCCGCCGAGGATTTTTGTGGAGGTGTCTGCGGCACGCACGCGCAGATCTGCCGCCGCCGCCTCGTCCGCCAGCGCTGCCAGCGCCGGTTTGAATCGGCGGATCTGTTCCTCCAGCGTTTTTACGCTGCTGTGGGCGGTGATCGCCGTTACGCCGAAGCCGGAGCGTTCGGCGACGTCCAGCGACTGTACGCCGATGGAACCGGTGGAACCGAGAATCGTAATATTTTTACTCATAATATCTTCCCCATAATGCAGATGATCGCGTATTCGGCGGCAAAAACAAAAATGGAACTGTCAAAACGGTCCATAACGCCGCCGTGTCCCGGCAGGAGATTGCCGAAATCCTTGATTCCGTGATGGCGTTTGATGGTGGACGCTGCCAGATCGCCGAAAACACTGATCACCGAAAGGAATACGGATACCGGGATGACCCAACCGATACCAATATAGGACGAAAGGTTGAATTTATACTGAAATACCGCCCAGAGCGCCACGCAGAACAGGGTGTTGCCGATTACGCCGCCGACGGCGCCTTCCACGGTTTTTTTCGGGCTGATGTTCGGGGCGAGTTTATGTTTTCCGAAAGCCATTCCCGCAAACAGCGCGCATCCGTCGCTGATCCAGGAACAGAAAAAAGCCAGCAGAATAAAGAAGACGCCGTCCTGCTGCCGGAACAATCCCGGGAAATCAATGTAAACGTCCCGCATCATTATAACACAGGACAGCGCCGCCGGGATCATGACCGCGGAAAAAAGAGAACAGACCACCTGCTCAAATTTCAGCCGCTTGAAATCGGCGACCATAATGATCATCGAGAGCAGAAGCAGGACGGTGAACACGGGAAACAGCGGGATCTCATATTTTTTCAGATAATCCGGGAAAAGCAACGTTCCCACGCCGATCAGCTCGCAGAGCACGAAAAACACCTTGTTTGTCACGCCGAAAACCTTCAGCATTTCATAGACGGCGATTGCTGCAAATACGGCTAATATCGCGGAATACAGGGGCGTGTAGATCGTAAACATCCACGCTACCGCAAAGCTGACGCCCACGAGCGCTGTCAGAAGTCGTTTTTTCATGTTTCTTACCGGGCGGACGTTTTTTTGTCCGCGTTCCTTTCTGCATGACGATGGGGTTGTCTGTCGTTTTGAAAAAACGCTTTGACGTCTCCATGCCGCGGAGACGTCAAAGCAGCAAATAACGAAATCGGGTCAGATCCCTCCGAAGCGACGGTTCCGTTTTTCAAACGCCGCCAGCGCTTCGTCAAAATCCCGTTCCGTAAAATCGGGCCAAAGCACGTCGGAATACCAGAATTCCGCGTAGGCGCTCTGCCAGAGCAAAAAGTTGGAAATGCGCTGCTCGCCGCTGGGGCGGATCATCAGATCCACCGGCGGCTGCCCGGCGGTAAACAGCCGGTTTTCGATACTCTGTAAAGAAATATCCTCCGGCAGCAGCGTTCCGTTCTGCACGTCGGCGGCGATCGACCGGACGGCGGAGAGGATCTCCTGCTGCCCGCCGTAATTCAGCGCGATATTCAGGTTCACCTTGCTGCAATCCGCGGTGACCGCCTCAATGCGGTCCATCATTCCGGCAAGCTCTCTGTCGATCCGGCTTCTGTCGCCTAAAAAGCGCAGACGGATGCCTTTTTCACGGTTCTCGTCCAGACGGTCGAACGCCTCTTCGAGATAATCGTAAAAAAGGTGCATGATCCCTTTGATCTCCGCCTCGGGCCGCGACCAGTTCTCGGTGGAAAATGCGTAAAAGGTGATGTGCCTGACGCCGATGTTGCCTGCGTATTCTCCGATCCGCCGGAATGTTTTCGCGCCTTCAATGTGCCCGTCGGTGCGGGGAAGCCCGCGTTTTTTCGCCCATCTGCCGTTGCCGTCCATGATCACGGCAACGTGCTTAGGCAAAACCGTAAATTTTTGTTCACTCATCGTTAAATTGCCATGATCTCTTCTTCTTTGGCGGCGGCGACCTTATCCACCTGCTTGATGAAGTCGTCGGTGATCTCCTGGATCTTCTTCTCGCCGTCCTTCAGGTCGTCCTCGGTGATTTCGGATTCCTTCTTCATTTTTTTCAGCTTTTCAATTGCGTCTCTGCGAAGGTTGCGGATCGCCACCTTGGAGCCTTCGGCAGTGTTTTTGACTTCTTTTACCAGCTGCTTTCTTCTCTCTTCCGTAAGGGGCGGGAAGGTCAGGCGCAGCACGGAGCCGTCGTTCTGCGGGTTGATGCCGAGATCCGACGCCTGAATGGCTTTTTCGATCAGTTTCAGGGCGGATTTGTCCCAGGGCTGGATCACAAGGATGCGCGCTTCGGCAACCGAAACGGCGGCCATCTGGTTGATGGGCGTGGGAACGCCCCAGTAATCCACGCGGATGGGATCCAGAACCGCGGCGTTGGCTCTGCCTGCGCGGATGGAATTCAGCTCCGAATTGAGCGCGGAGATGGTTTTGGTCATTTTTTCTGTTGTTTTGGCAAATACGGTTTCCATACGGTTGTTCCTCCTGAGAATGAATTATTGATTATTTGTCTATTTGCCGGAAAGAGGGATCATACGCTTACGCGGTGACGACGGTGCCGATTTTTTCTCCCTGCACGGCGCGCAGGATGTTCTCGGGATCGTTCAGGTTAAACACCAGAACGGGCAGTTTCCCGTTGGCGGCCAGCGCAGCCGCAGTGTTATCCATCACGCCCAGATGCTTTTCGAGAATCTCGTCATAGGTCAGCGTTTCATATTTCTTCGCGTCGGCGAATTTGTTCGGGTCTTTGTCGTAAACGCCGTCCACGTTCGTCGCCTTAAAAAAGATGTCCGCGCCCAGCTCGTTTGCCCGGAGCGCCGCGCCGGAGTCGGTGCTGAAAAACGGGCTGCCCGTTCCGCATCCGAAGATCACAACGCTGCCCGCCTCCATCAGGCCGACGGCTTCGTCTTTATTGTAGGGCTTTGCGATCCGCTGCATGTCCAGCGCCGTCATCACAACGGCGGGGTTCCCCAGCTGGATCAGGCTTTCCTGCAAAGCAAGGGCGTTGATCACGGTGGCGAGCATTCCCATGCTGTCGGCACGGGTCCGGTCCATCGTTCCGCTGGAACGGCCGCGCCAGAAATTGCCGCCGCCCACCACGATGCCGATCTGAACGCCCAGATCCGCGCAGCGCTTGATGACCGTGCAGATCGTGTTGACGGTATCGAAGTCGATGCCGCTGCCTTTTTCTCCGGCAAGGACTTCGCCGCTGAGCTTCAGCAGGATCCTTTTATATACGGGTTCCATATGAAGTTTCCTCCTCTGTTTCACTGTCCTTTTCTATTTTACTTGATTTTTTGAATAATGTAAAGAATAAAATATTAAACTTGACTGTTTTTTTTTAATTTGCTATAATTTTTATAACCTTTTAAGAATAAGAGGAGTGGCAGACATGTTTTCTCAGGATGAATTGAAACGGATCCTCGGTCATTTTATGATTTCCGGCGCTTTTGTGGAATGCAAAGCCATCGACGACGGACATATCAACAATACCTTTCAGGCGATTTTCAACAACAACGGGAAGTATCTCCATTATCTGCTGCAGCAGATCAATACCGCTGTTTTCAAAGACCCGGAGCACCTGATGGTCAACGTTGATCTTGTCACGTCTTTTTTGCGGGACAAGATCATCGCCGCAGGCGGCGACCCGGAACGGGAAACGCTTTACTGCAAGCCCTGTAGGGACGGAAAAAAGTATTATGAAGATGAAAACGGCCGCGTCTGGCGCGTGTATAATTTCGTCAGCGACGCGTTTGCCTATAACAGCATCGAAAACCCCGAGGTGTTTTATAAAGCAGGCAGGGCCTTCGGCGAATTCCAGAATCAGCTTGCGGATTTCCCCATCGACAGCCTGTTCGAGACTATCCCAGATTTCCATCATACCGCCAAACGGTACAGAAACCTGCAAAACAGCATCCGCCGCAACGCTTCCGGCAGAAAAAGCGTCTGCGAAAAAGAGATCGCGTTTGCCGAGGCGCGGAAGGACGATACCTACGTGCTGACCGGAAAAACCGAGATCGGCGAGCTCCCGGTGCGCGTGACGCATAACGATACAAAGCTCAACAATATCCTGTTTGACCGGGCCACGGATGAACCTATCTGCGTGGTGGATCTCGATACCGTGATGCCGGGTTCCGCGCTTTATGATTTCGGCGACGCGATCCGCTTCGGCGCGAACACCGCCGCCGAGGACGAACCCGATCTTTCGAAGGTGTCTCTGGATCTGGAGCTGTTCCGCCAGTATACCCGCGGGTATCTGTCGGCTGCCGGAAAAAGCCTGACGGACGCGGAGATCGACCTGCTGCCCTTTGCCGCGAAAATGATGACGCTGGAATGCGGGATGCGGTTTTTAACGGACTTTATCGACGGCGACGTGTATTTTAAAACGGAGTACCCCGAGCATAATCTTGTCCGCTGCCGCACACAGTTTGCGTTGGTGGCGGACATGGAGTGCAAAACGGATGAAATGAACGCGATCGTCCGGTCGTGCAGAACGGAACTGGAGCTTGTGTGATGGCATCGAAAACAGACGCGAAACAGAGGATCGACGAGCTGTGCGAAAAGCTGAATTACTACAGCTACCGCTACTACGTTGAAAACGAAAACGATATTTCCGATTACGAATACGATATGCTGCAGCGGGAGCTGTTGGCGCTGGAAGAAGCGAACCCGGAATTGATTCGGCCCGATTCTCCCACCCGCCGGGTGGGGGGCGAGGCGGCGCGGATGTTCACGCCGGTGACGCATGAGGTCCCGATGGAAAGCCTGCAGGACGCCTTCAGCTTCGAAGAGCTTTGGGATTTTGACAGGCGGGTGCGTGAAAGCTTCCCGGACGCCACGTACGTGGTGGAACCGAAGATCGACGGGCTGTCGGTTTCGCTGGAATACGAAAACGGTGTATTCCGGCGGGGATCCACCCGCGGCGACGGCGTTACCGGAGAGGATATTACCTCTAATCTGAAGACGGTACGCAGCATTCCCATGCGTTTACGCAGCGATCTGCCTTTCCTTGAGGTGCGTGGAGAGGTCTATATGAAAAAATCGGTGTTCTCGGAGATTGTCCGGATGCAGGAGCTGCGGGAAGAAACGCCGTTCAAGAATCCCCGCAATGCCGCCGCGGGCAGCCTCAGGCAGAAGAATCCCGAGATCACCGCGGAAAGAAAGCTCGATATTTTTGTGTTTAACGTACAGCGGATCGAGGGGGATAAGATCACAGGGCACAAACAGAGCCTGGACCTTTTGCGTTCGCTTGGTTTTGTAACGGTGCCTTTTTATACTTTTTGTGAAACGATGGACGCGGCGATCCGTGAGCTGGAACGGATCGGGCAGGCGCGGGGAGAGCTCGGCTTTGATATCGACGGCGCGGTGATCAAGGTGAACGACCTCGATCAGCGGCGCGCGCTTGGCAGCACCGCGAAATTCCCCCGTTGGGCGGTGGCTTATAAATACCCGCCGGAGGAAAAAGAGACCGTAGTCAAAGCAATCGACGTCAGCGTCGGCCGGACCGGGGTCCTGACGCCTACCGCCGTGTTCGATCCGGTGTTCCTTGCCGGTTCCACAGTGAGCCGCGCCGTGCTGCATAATCAGGATTTTATCAACGAAAAGGGGATCGCGGTGGGCGATACCATCCGGGTCCGCAAAGCGGGCGACGTGATCCCCGAGGTGGTATGCGTGGTCTCGCACCTTCCCGGCGCGCCGGTGTATTCGCTGCCGTCGGTGTGCCCGTCCTGCGGGGCAAAGGTGTTCCGGGATGAGAACGCCGCCGCGCTGCGCTGCGTGAACCCCGATTGTCCCGCGCAGCTGCTCAGGAATCTCATCCATTTCTGCTCCCGCGACGCCATGGATATCGAGGGCCTCGGCGACGCGCTGATCGAGACCTTCGTCCGGGAGGGGATGCTGCGGGACGCCGCGGATATATACCGGCTGGATTATGAAAAAGTGGCTTCGCTTGAGGGGCTGGGCGAAAAATCTGCCGCGAATCTGGCAGCCGCCGTGGAAGCTTCCAAACAAAACGATCTCAGCCGTCTTTTATTTGCGCTCGGGATCCAGCACATCGGGCAGAAAGCTGCAAAGCAGCTGGCTTCACACTTCGGCTCCATGGACGCCGTGCTTGCCGCGGATGAAACGCAGATCGCCGCGATCGACGGCTTTGGTGATATTATGGCGCAGTCGGCGGTCGCTTATTTGTCGCAGCCCCAATCCCGCGGGCTGATCGGCCGGCTGCGGGAAGCCGGTGTGAATATGAACAGCCTCACCGTTGTGGCGGATCACCGCTTTGCGGGCATGACCTTCGTGCTTACAGGCGCGCTGAGCCGATATACGCGGGAGGAAGCAAGCGCCGTTATCGAGCGCTTCGGCGGGAAGACGGCGTCTTCCGTATCGAAGAAAACGTCCGTCGTCCTCGCCGGGGAAGCCGCCGGCAGTAAGCTGAGAAAAGCAAACGAACTCGGCATTCGCGTGATAGACGAAAGCGAGTTCGCGAAAATGATCGAAGAAGCGTAGAGACTGATATCAGGCGTCTGTCGGCGGTTCGGACAGGTCGAAGAGCGACAAAAACGGGACGTCGGCAGCCAGAAACCGCATGCCTTTGAGGTTGTTTAAGCAGCCCGCGTCCGTGGTGAACGAAAAGACCGTTTTATAGGAATACAGGCATTGCTTTTTATAGCTGCCGAAACGCCTGTTCTGTTCATTGGTCCCGTATTTCCCGTCGCCCAGCAGCGGGCAGCCGAGCGCCGCCATCTGCGCGCGGATCTGGTGGGTACGCCCGGTGAACAGGTGGATCTCCGCGAGCGTCAGCCCGTTTTTCTCGGCGAGAACGCGGTAGCCCGTACGCATGGTTTTACCGCCGGGCACCGGATGGGAGTAAAGCTTTACTTTGTTCTTTTCCTCATCCTTCTGCATAAAGCTCTCTACGGTATCCGATTTTTTCGGCGGTTTGCCGATGAGCGCGCAGAGATAATACTTGTCGATCTCCCGGTTTTTCAGTTTTTCGTTCAGCACCCGCAGCGCTTCTGCGGTTTTCGCCGCGAGCACCACGCCGCCGGTGTTGCGGTCGATGCGGTTGGCGAGCGCCGGCGCGAAAGAAGCTTCCTTTGCCGGATCGTATTCGCCTTTTTCGTATAAATACCGTTGAACCCGCGTGATCAGCGTGTCCACGTATTCGCCGTCGTCGGGATGAGAAAGGAGCCCGGGCTGCTTATCCAGCACGAGGATGTTTTCGTCCTCAAAAAGGATTTTGAGCTGTTTTCCCGCGCCGAGGAACGAGTATACTGCTTCTTTCGGCGCGAAGAACTCGTCGTTGATGTATAAGTCGATCTTGTCGCCTGTTTGCAGACGCAGCGAGATCTCCGCTCTTTTGCCGTTGACCTTGATCCGTTTGGTCCGCAGGTATTTATATAGCAGCGACTGCGGCAGAGAGGGGAGCGTTTTGGTCAGGTATTTGTCAAGCCGTTGGCCTGCGTCGTTTTGTTTTATGTCAAGTGTTTTCATTTACACTCCTTGAAATATAATACTGTTTGGAACAGGAAAGGTTTTCGGATGGAACAGAAAAAGAATCGGAATGCTTCTTCCCGCGATAAGCGGGCGGAGGAGGCCGCGCTTCACGCAAACCACCGTCAACGGGTCCGCAACCGCTTTTATGCGCACGGGCTGGAGGGCATGGAAGATCATCAGGTGTTGGAAATGCTGCTGTTTTATTCCATTCCGCGCTGTGATACCAACGGGCTTGCGCACCGGCTGCTGAACACCTTCGAGTCTTTTGCGGGCGTTTTTGACGCGCCGATGGATCTGCTGATGCAGGTGCCGGGCGTCGGGAGAGAGACCGCGATCCTGATCAAGTTCCTGGCTGCGATTATGAACCGTTATCGGCTGAGCGAAGCGGCGGGGATCCGGACGATCACAGACAAAACGGAAATGGAACAGGTGATACGCCCGATGTTGACCGATAAACAGCAGGAGCAGCTTTGCTGCGTCTATCTCGACGGCAACGGGCGGATCCTGCATAAATCCATATATAGCAGCGGGTCCGTTCATTTCATCTCGGCAAATATCCCTGATATCCTGCGGGACGTGATCATGAGCCACGCGGAATATGTCGCCATCGCGCATTCCCATCCGATCGGATTCGCGGCGCCTTCCTATGAGGATATTGCCGGAACGGTAACCCTCTCGGAGCAGCTGGGCCTGCTGCAGGCAAAGCTCCTCGACCATATGATCCTCGCGCCCAACGACGTGTATTTCATGTCGTCCTGCAACAAGATCCCGTCGGGGTGCCTGCTGTTTACGAAAGAAGACGGTTGACCGCCGGTATCATCTTAGCACATCCCGGCGTTTTATTCAATATGCCGCGGCAAAAAAAGCGGCGGCTGTTATAAGGAGCATATCTTTTTATATGTTCGCTCAATTAATAAAGAACTCTAAAGCTGGAGGATCGGCAAATGATAGACGGAATGGATTATGTGTATGAGGTATATCTGGAGCGAAGCTTTTCCGCGGCGGCAAAAAAGCTTTTTGTGTCGCAGCCGGCGCTGTCCGCTTCGGTGAAAAAGGTTGAAAAAAATCTGGGGATCACGATTTTCGACCGGAGCACCAATCCCATCACGGTAACGCCCGCCGGGCGCGTATGTATCGAATCCATCGAAAAAATGCGCGCGGTCCAGCATAATATGATGAATCAGCTTAACGATCTGAGCGAAATGAAAAGCGGCGACGTGATCGTCAGCGGCGAAAACTTTATTTCGTCGTTCATACTGCCGCAGATCATTCTGGAATTCACAAAAAGCTACAGCGGGATCCATGTGGATCTGGTGGAATCCCACACGCACGACCTGAAAAACCAGCTTTTGGAAGAAAAGGTGGATATTTTGGTGGCGCACGACTTCGATCCGGAATTGTTCGTGGCCTATCCGCTCTCCGATGAAACGCTGCTTCTGGCGGTTCCGGCAAACGCGCCGATCAACGCGCAGTTTGCCGACGCACTGATGACGGACCGGGATATCAAGAACGGACACTACCTTGAAAAAAACTGCCCGCGTGTGGAGCTGGCGGCGTTTGCGGAAGAGGATTTTTTGATCCTGAAAAAAGGGAACGATATGTACGCCCGGGCGATGCAGCTTTGCGAGAACGCCGGCTTCCAACCGAAAATCAAAATATCGCCCGACCAAATGCTTACCGCTTATAACATGTGCCGCGCCGGCCTCGGGATCACCGTGGTGACCGATAACCTCGTGCGTGCCGTGGGGAGCGAAACGAAGTGCGTGTTCTATAAGCTGGCAGGGGAAAACACACGCCGCAAGCTCTCGATCGGCTATAAGAAAAAGCGCTATCCCAGCAGCGCGATGGAGGCGTTTGTCGCCTGCGCGCGCAAGGTATACAGCGTCTGAACGCCACTATTTTTGCTCTATGAAAATGTTTAAGTATTTTTTTTTGGTGAAAAGGCTTGTATTTTTTGTTGAAAGGTATATAATCTGAATATAGCTTTTCTCAGGAGGCGCGCCATGAAAGGAACCGTTCTTGCGGCAGCCGTCGCACTCGTGATCGGCGTTGGGCAGGTTTTTCTGGATACTGTTCTTTTCAGGGCGGCTTTCTCTTCGGAAAAACTGAAAATGCTGCTGGCTCTGTTTGGAAAAATCGCTGTTTACGGCGGTTTCTTTTATTTGCTCTTCACCGTGTTCCGTCCTGCGGCCGTGAGCGCCGCGGTGGGGTTCGGTCTCGGCTTTTTCCCGGGGTTGATCCTCTGGTACATATGCAAAGGAGCAAAGCAGGTCGGAGGAGGGAAGAACGGTTGACGAATAAACAGATCATCGAAGCCGCGGTGGGCGTCGTTTTGTTCGGCGTTTGTCTTGTGGGTTACGTGTTCTCCCGGAAAAAGATCACGGGGGAAGCGCTTACAAAAAAGCAAAAGCGCGTGAAAAAGCTGTGGTTTGCGGGAATGCTCGCGTTCGGCTGGTTCACGGGCGGGGTGTTGATCACCGCGTTCTCGGGCAAACACGGCCATCTCGCCATCGACTTCGAGATGTTCAGCGAACGGATACAGCTTCCTTTGCTCCCGTTCACTGTTGCGAAAACCACCGTGATCGGCTGGGGCGTGATGCTGGTTCTGATTCTGCTGATGGCGCTGTTCCGGTTGCTGGCGGTGCCGAAATTCAAAGCGGATTCGCCGGGCGGCCTGCAGAACGCCATGGAGGTCATGGTGGAGGCGCTGGATAACTTCGTTGCTTCCGCCACCAACGCAGGAACGCTCGGCAGCCTTGCTCCCTACATGATGAGCGTGGCGCTCTATATGCTCGGCTGTGCTTTTGCGGAGCTTTTCGGGCTCCGCGCGCCAACCAGCGACCTGACGTTTACGTTCAGCCTCGGGCTCTGCACGCTCGGCCTCATCAATATCTACGGGATCCGTGAAAACGGTTTTGTCGGGCGGCTGAAGAATCTGGGCGGCCCCGTACCCTGGATGCGCCCGGTGATGATCCCGCTGAAAATGATCGGCGACCTGGCGGTTCCCATCTCTCTTTCCTGCCGGCTGTTCGGCAATATGATCGGCGGCTTGCTGGTGATGGACCTGCTCAAGGGCGTGCTCGGCGGCTACGGGATCGGGCTGCCTGCCGTTGCCGGTATCTATTTTAACCTGATCCATCCGCTGCTGCAGATCTATATCTTCGTGACGCTGTCGCTGACCTACATCAATGAGGCGATGGAACTCGAGGAGCCGGAACCGAAAGAGAAAAAACCGAAAAAGTTGAAAAAAAGATCATAAATCAATAGGAGGAACTCAAAATGACTGTTAATTTTATCGCTGCCGCAATTATCATGGGCTGCACGGTGTTTGCCGTGGGCTCCGGCATGATCTTTGCCACTTCAAAAGCGGTGGACGCCGCCGCCCGTCAGCCGGAAGCGGCCGGAAAGATCCAGACGCTGCTGCTGCTGGGCTGCGC